>CALIBK010000106.1 GCA_938045955.1 uncultured bacterium
ATGGCCAGTTCGGCGAGTTTTTATTATTCGGATGGTCCCTGGATGGGCAGGGTGATCGATGCAGAGACGAAGGAGCCTATCGAGGGAGCCGTGGTCCTTGCAGTCTGGAATAAGGTATATGCGAGTCCTACAGGGAACCAATCCTATTTTTTTGATGCCATAGAAGTTCTAACAGACAAAGATGGAAGGTTTTTCATAAAGAAATATAAAGCTTTAAATATTCTTCCTGTGATAAGGTGGATAGAAGGTCCATATTTTACCATCTTTAAACCTGGCTACACTCCTTTTGGCAATAGTTATAATTATTTTAATAAATATTTTCCAAATAGTCCCTTAAGAGTTGATATTAAAACTCTTGCAGAATTTTTCAAGAAAGGAGCTATTGTGGATTTATTAAGACTCAAGACAAGGGAGGAGCGATTAATATCACAAAATGAAGCACTTCCCCTTTCTAATGTTCCTTATAAAAAGATGCCAAATTTAATTAAGTTAATTAATTTTGAAAGAAAAGATTTAGGAATAAATACTGATCTTATAGAGAGGTGAGGTAATTATGCTAAAAATAAAAAATTTAGTCTGTTTGAATATCGCTTTCGTAATTATAATGGTTTCAATAACATCTAATTCAATGGGTTTAGAAAAAGAAACTCATAAATTTTTGAATAGACAAATTGTTCTAAATTACTCAAATTTATCTAATATTTTAAAAAAAGAGCTTAATATACAACAGGGTATTGATGAGGTCGTAAATGGGAAGAAAGTAATTACATGGCTTGAAGATGCGGGGAGGCAGGAGGATGAGCCGGGGTATACGAGGTCGTTTAATCATTTTCATGATCCGTTGCAGCCCTGGTATCTTGCGGGTTTTGATAAGGCATTTAAGTCTTCTTTGGTTTGGGCTCAGGATCAGGGGTTGGTGGCTTCTCTTTTTGGAGGGGATTGGTCTTGGAGGAGGGCGCGGGATTCTTTTTATAAGGGGCTTACTTCTCTAAGTAAAGTTTCGAGGGAGAGGTATTTTGCGGATACCTTTCGGGCTCTGGGTCAGGTGATGCATTTGATTCAGGATGCTTCGGTGCCTGCTCATGTGAGGAATGATCCTCATATCTATATGGATCTTTTTGGTCGGAAGGTGGGGAGGTATCATTATGAGTCCTGGGTGAATGATCATCTTTCTAAGATTAATTTAACTCCGGTTTCTTTGGATAAGGGGATATTCAATTTCACTCCTGAGCTGATTGCTCCTGTTCCGATTGCCAATCTTTTTGATACCAATCAGTATGATGGGACCAATCTGGAGATTACCATGGGGTCAAGGATAGGGATTACGGAGTATGCGAATGCCAATTTTTTCAGTGAGGGGACGATCTTCAGGAATTATCCTCATCCTTCTTATCTGGATACCAATTATTTTTCCATAGACTGGAAGAATCCTGAGGTCGTTGAGGCGGGGGATGGGAGGGAGGATCGGAGGATTTATATAAGGAAGCTTCTGGGGGAGAGGTTAGCCTCTCTCAGTTATATTTCTTATGAGTGTATTCGAAAGGGGAATCCTGGCTCTTGTCCCCTGGTGTTGGATGGGAAGGTTTATGAGGAGTATGCTTCTAAGTTAATTCCTCGGGCGGTGGGGTATTCAGGAGCTCTTTTGGATTATTTTTTCAGGGGGAGGCTCGAGGTGACTACTCTTCCGATTCTTTATAAGAATCAAATCCTGTATTTGAGGGTAAGGGTTAAGAATCTTACCCCTCAGGAAATCTTAAAGGATGGGGTTTTTACTCTCACTTATAGTTTTCGTCCAAAGGGTGGGAGTGAGGATGGGTCTCAGGATGTGTGGGGGCAGGGGACTTATCCGAGTGGGGTGTTGGCCGAGGGGGAGGAGGTGAGGATTGATTTTCCCCTTTATCCTTCGATTCCTCGAGAGAGTTACGCTTCTGCCAGATTCATTCTTGCATTTAAAGGAACTTTGGGGGACGAGGTTGGAGCGGTAATTGGGAAGAGTCTTACTCTTGGGGAGATCAAGTTTGAGGAGGAGTGGGACAATGGGTTTACAGGGAATCATCGCTGGGCTCATACGGGTATCACCCTTTTGGGTCAGAATCCAGATAATGGGACTACGAGCAATGTGATTGAGGAGGATTGTCTCATTAAGGAGAATATTCGGTATGCTGGTTATCGATCGGCCCGGGTCAATGAATCTTATGTGGGCTATGATGCTATAGGGAATCAATTCTTGGACATTCTTCCCATCTCCATTACCCCTGAAACCACCGTTCAGTTTAAAATTGATGAGATGTCAATTAATCAGAGGACCCCTGCTCCACCCGGCTATACGAACGATTGGCAGTATCTGATGTTGACCTTTAATGAAGGGTTAGGGATTCAGTATAGTTTGGGTCAGGGGGTTTATATGGGATCGAAGGTGGTCTATCTTGGTTTTGATCCTTCATATATTATTGTGGATAACATCTATGAGCTTTTTGAGAAGGCAGGGATTTCTCTTCCCTCAGGGGGTCTGGTGTTAAGGAATATCTCTTTTGTTCAACAGCTTTTCAATTTGGATAGCGGTTCTCCCATAGAGCATCATCAACACATGAAGATCGACAGTATCCGAATCGTAGAAGGAAAGAAACAGTAAACTCCTATTTAGGACTCTTTTATATAGTGAAGGAATCTATCAACCAACCACTTAATTTCATTAATATGGTAAGAACAGATTTCGTGAAGTTCTTCAGGAGTGATTTCATAATAAAAGTGGACCATTCGATTCCGGTAACCGGCCATTTTCCTCATTAATTCTGCATCATTTTTATCTAAAACCTTTTTTTCAAAAAGGCCTTTGGCAATCTCTTTATATTCGGAGGTAGGATAGGCAAATTTTTTTGCGAGAATGTGTCTTCCAATATCAAAAAGTGCCTCCAGGGCACGCCTTAAATAAGACTCCGCTGCGGCAATTTTATGTTTATCTAATAAAAATCTTTCCTTCTCTTCGAGATTTAGCTCTGCTAAAGAGTCTAACATTTGGGAGATCCAGAAAATTCGTTGGTTCACAACTTTTGGATCAATTTTTCCCGGATTCATACCATCGACTCATGATTATTTTTTGTTTCATCTCTTCATAAGGATAAAGATCTGCTGCTTTTCGCATAGTGTAGAGTTGATATTCCGCCTCATAGGTTGGGTCCTCAGCATAGAGAATTTCACCAGTAACAATCTCGAGGGCCAAGAAGGGAGGAGCCTCGGAAAGCACAATCAGATCCACCCTTCCTACATTGAAAAGGTCTTCAAATAAAATCGCAATCTCAACTTTCTCTTCCACACCGAGGGGTCTTTGAGATTTTACTCCGATGTCTAAATCAGAAGGCTTGGGGGAAATTTTATCAAGTCTTCCTTCGATAACGTCTAAAACCTCTTTTGCTCTGCTTCCAAAGGCATAAATGATTTGGAGATTATACTGATGAGCAATTTTTTTTATTTCTTCTTTAATATTCATTTATTCTTAATATATCTACTATTTTTAAAATTATCAACAGATTTCTATCGAAAAAACTGACCATCTTCTTCTTTAGAGCTCTCCCCTCTCCTTTCTTTTTTATGCGAATCTCACCGTATTTGTAGGAGCGGTATTTTTATGAGATTATTACAAACTAAGACCTAAATTGAGCGATTCTTAATATTGTTTAAAGATAACCCTTCTGGATTCCCGTTTTCACGGGAATGACGTTTTCATTCATTGGGTGGCAGTCGTCATTCCTGCGGAAGCAGGAATCCAGTATATTTGATTCAATGAATGATGAAAAATCGCTCAATTTAGGTAAGAACAAAGATTGACAGGGTCATAATTAGAAACGAGAAAAAGACAGTAAATTAAATTCCAAAAATTAGTAATAATTTTCCGCTTTCGAGAGAATCACAGGTAACTTTTAGGAAAAATATTACCATCCCAATTCTTTTTTAAAGCTGGATATTTTGATAACTTCTTTAATATCCACACATTACAATATCTAAAATGTTTGGCACTAAAATTGTAAACTATATTATAAGAGGAATTCTCTAAATGGTCGTTTACGAATTTTATTGGCGAGACGAAGAAGGACGAGAACATCTTCTTGGAATCCTTCCCGAGAGGAGAAAGACCCCGGAAAGAATCACTGAAGAATCTATTATGAAATGGGGGGAAATGGTTAAAGGAAATCATTTAAATTCCCAAAAGATATATTTTATTAGAGTGGAATTAGATAATTAAATTTAACCCTTCAATTCTCCAGCCTTTTCCTAAAAAATCAATAATTTATAAATACCAAAGATACCAAAATCAGAAACCAAGGAATTATTTTTTTCAGAGAATGGTTCAGTAAGCCCAACTTCAAATTTTGAGTTGAATAAAATTCAATTTTATACTAATATTTCTAACCATGATCACCTTCGGAAGAAAAGTATTGGTTGTGGACGACAACTTAGAATTTGTCGATTTAGTAAGGAGAATTCTTAATCAAAGGGAGTTTATCGTTTCTGTAGCCTTAGATGGGAAGACGGCTATCGAAAAAGCCCTTTTAGAAAAGCCAGAATTGGTGGTTCTCGATCTAAAACTCCCCGATATTTCCGGTGAAGAGGTTCTAAGGAGATTAAAAGAAGTGGATAAAGATATAGCGGTCGTAATTGTGACGGGTTTTGGCGGGGAACAGGTGGCTGTGGATTTAATGAGGAAGGGAGCCATCGACTTCATCTCAAAACCTATTGACCATGAAGCTTTTCTTAAATCTATAGAGAATGCTTTAGAGATTAGGGATGCCCAGATCGAAGATAAACGATCGAATCACTATTCCTCTCTCGAAAGATTTTTCCCTTTTTTGGCCCATGAAATTCGAAATCCCCTTCACGCCATCTCCGGAGCCCTGACCATCATTCGTAAACGTGTCAATTTGAAAGATGAAATTCTCAAGCAATCCATTACAATTATTGATGATGAGGTTCAACATCTTAACAATTTCGTTCAGGAGTGCTTAAATTTTGTTCGACCTTCAAACCTCATCCGGTTTACTGAAATAGATCTCAATGAAGTTCTCTCCATCGTGGTGAATATCATCTCTCATACCTATGATTTAGAATCCCAACGCATTAAAATCACATTGACTCAGGATTCCTGCCTCCCGAAGATTTACGCAAATTATGAAGAGATCAAACAGGTATTTTTAAACGTTATTCGAAACGCATTGGAGGCGATGCCAGAAGGAGGAGAACTACTTATCCGTACCGGACAGATTCATGGAAACCCCAGATGTGTCGAAGCCGTATTCATAGATAACGGAGTGGGGATCAGCCAGGAAAAGATCCCTTATCTTTTTCAGCCATTTTTTACAACCAAACAGAGAGGAACAGGTCTTGGATTAGCTCTGTGCCGAAGAATCATCGAAGAACGACATCACGGGAAGATTGAGATCGAAAGCCAGGAAAATAAAGGGACCACGGTGAAGATTGAGCTTCCTGTAGGTAGGCGAGCAGGAGAGAGATAATGGGGCAACCGCCTTCTATCCTTATTGTAGATGATGAACCCCATTCCCTCTTTGGACTCTCTGAAATCCTTACCGAAGAAGGTTTTCATACCATTACGGCTGAAAGCGGCAATGAGGCTCTGAAGAAGTTAGAGGAGGATTCGATTAACCTTGTAATCACCGATGAAAGAATGCCAGATCTCAGCGGGATGGAACTCCTTTCCGAAATAAAGCGAAGAGGTTTTGATATCCCTGTGATCCTCATCACTGCCTACGGTTCTGTCTCTATGGCTGTTGAGGCATTGAAAAAAGGTGCTTTCTACTTTTTTGAGAAACCTGTTTTTAATAATTTGGAACGATTCTTCACCATTGTCCGTCAGGCCATCAAGACCTACGAGATGGAAAAGGAACTGGATCTCCTACGGAAGGAGGTAAGTGATAAGTATTCCTTTCCAAATATCGTTGGCAATCATCCAAAGATGCTCGAAATCTTTGAAATCATTAGGAGGATCGCTCAAACCGATACCACCGTGCTTATTCAGGGGGAGAGTGGAACAGGAAAGGATCTCATCGCAAAGACGATCCACTATAATAGCCTGAGGAAAGATAGGCCTCTGATTACAGTAAATTGTGGGGCCCTCACTGAAACCCTTCTCACCAGCGAACTCTTTGGACACACCAAGGGAGCCTTTACAGGGGCAGTAAAAGACACGATCGGCCGTTTTCAGGCTGCGGATGGAGGAACAGTGATCCTCGATGAGATAGGGGAGATCCCTCTCCATCTTCAAAAAACACTGCTCCGGGTGATCGAGGAAAAGGAGTTCGAAAGGGTAGGGGACAGCCGCCCCATTAAGGTGGATGTTCGGATTATCTCCACGACCAATCGGAATCTGGTTGAGGAAGTAGAACGGGGGAATTTTAGAAAAGATTTATTTTATCGACTGAGCGTTGTTCCCATTAAGATTCCACCCTTAAGGGAAAGGGTTTCAGATATCCCACTTCTGGTGAATCATTTTTTGAAAAAATACTCAAAAGGGAAAACATCCATTAAAATTTCACCGGAAGTGATGGACTCCCTCATGAAATTTTCTTGGCCCGGTAATATTCGGGAGCTCGCAAATGTCATTCAGCAAATGATTGTCTTATGTGAGGGAAAAACGATTACCCTTCACGATCTTCCTCCCCAATTCTTTATGAAAGGAGAAACACCTCCTTCCGAAGAAGGAAAAATCGATCTCCCTCAAATAGTTTCAGAAATAGAGAGAAAGTATATTCTTGCAAAACTTGAAGAGGCTCAGTGGAATCTGGAGAAGACGGCAAAACTTCTTGGAATGACAAGAAAGATGTTAGTCAGCCGAATGAATAAATATCATATAAAGTCACCTAAATTAAGATGAATTATTATTAAAGACCAGAAGTTTTATCAAAGTTGGCATTAAACTTGTATATTTTATTTTTATGATCTTTCACTCTATTCTCCTCATTGACCCTTTCAAAAATCTGGTTAATGCCTACCAGATCATTTTAAGAGAAGAGGGGTATTCAGTCGAATCAGCTTTAAACTTAGAGGAGGCTAATTCCCATCTCATCGAAAAAAAATTTTCTGTGATCATCCTGGAATACCTCTATCCATATAAAGACACAGAAGAATTCATAAGAAAAATTAAACATAATTCACCTGAAACCTATATCATCATGATTGCCAATGCCCTCATTGATGGCGAAACGTATGAAAGACTTTTCAACACCGGTTTAGATGAATTTATTCTGAAGCCTTACCCTCCCGATAAAATCCTTGTTCATATTAAGAAGGGGTTAAAGCAAAGAGAGCTGATTCTTCAGTTAGATGGACTGAAAAGACTTAATCTCGTTGATCCGATCAGCGATAAACTTAACCGTATTATTTTTAACAGGAATTTTTTTGCCACCTCTTTAAAGAAAGAATTAAAGCGATCAAAACGCCATAATCATCCCTTCTCTATCATTTTAATCAAGATCTCAACGGAAGGGGTAGAGAAAGACCAACTCAATGAATTTAATAAAGAATTTCTGGATCTTATCAGGAAAAATACGAGGGAGGAAGATGTGGTGAGTAAAAACAATGGGGAGGTTGGTCTTCTTCTTCCCGAAACCAACCGAATCGGGTGCCAGGCACTTCAACGGAGGCTCGAAGGATTGATTAATGAATATCCCCTTTTCCAGCCTGATAAAGCTTTAGGATCAATAATAAAAAGCTTATCTTTTCAATCTATTACCTTTCCGGACCAATCAGACACTTTAGAATCATTAAAATTCTAATTTCCCTTTTACCTTTTAGGTCATTTCCTTAATTCCTTGCAATCATTGAAGATTTATCCTGTCTTTACCTTTTGGTTCAATAATTTTACCAAAAGGTCAAAAAAAGAAATCCCTTATTTTTTTATTGGAAGGGGAGACTGTGAAAAAACTATTTAAATTAATAAGTTATATGAAATTGATTTTCCCGCAAAAAATGGTATTTAAATTGCTCTCTCATTTCCTGTTCTTTTTTATTCGTTAAAAATAATTTCATAGAGGTTCTCGATATGCCCAAAGAGACAATCCTCATATTTGATCAAGAACCTCATACCAGGTGGACTTTAAAAACATTATTAGAAAGCGAGCGATATATTGTGATCGCCCTTCATGAGATAGACCGTCTCAAAAATAATTTCAGGGAATTCGAAATATCGGCACTGATTACAGAATATCGGGTGGGGCGAGAGTGTATGGTCGAGCATATTCGAGAATTAAAAAGGAGTTTCCCGGATCTTTATGTGATGATGCTCACCCAGTACGAAATAGAGGATAAAGAATATAAAAGAATTTTTAACTCTGGAATAGACGACCTATTTATAAAACCTTTTTCAAGCGAAAAGATTCTTCTTCATCTAAAGAAGGGATTGAGACAAAGGAGGCTAAGAATTCAGAAAAGAAAGATTGAAAAGGAATTGACCCGACAGAGATTAATCCATCGATCCGAAACCAGGCCGTAAATGATTGAGTTTCAGGAAGAATAGGATAGGTAAGGACTTATTGGTTCTTCATGGAACTTTATAGGTGAAAGGAGGGGATGTTATGGAGGGAAACTTATTTAAAGAGGTCAGGTTTCCTTTAAGTTCTGAGGACTTACCTCCGGATAGGAAAAGGGTGTTCATTCTATTTAAGAAGGTCCAGGGAGCTCTCAGACATGTACCCGATTTTGGAGAAACCTGTAAAGCCATCTTAGATGCTGTGATCGAGGAGATGGATGCTGAAAATTGTTCTTTGATGCTGAAAGACCCTGATTCAGGGGAATTGATCGTAAGAGCAGCAAGAAGCCGAAATGAGAAAAGAAGTGTCTATTATGAAGAAAACACCATTAACGGAAGGAGGTTTAAACCTGGAGAGGGTGTAGCGGGCTGGGTTTTAAAAGAAGGAAAGGCTGTAATGATAAACGACGTGAACCAGGAACCTCGCTTTGTAAAAGTCGATGGATTGAGTAATAGGGTTCGATCTTTAATCTGTTATCCCATCCGTGAAAAAGATCAGATAGTGGGGGTTTTTAATCTTAGTCATTCAAAAAAGGGAGCCTTTGATGAGGGTTACCAGAGCCTCCTCGCTTATATCAGTAACCAGGTGGGGGCTGCTTTAACCTCGGCTCGTTTCTTTTTAGAAATCAATGAGGTGAACCGTTTGATGAAAGATTCCAGAACCTCTTTGATTGATCCTCAAATCGAAGGATCCTCTATTTCAGCTTCTACTTTTATTGAAGTTGGAGAGATGACCCAAGAAAACGGGATTTTCATATATGCCCATGAAAAGATGCAGCGAATCAAGGAGATGATTGACCGGGTTGCCAATACGGATGTTACCGTTCTCATTCAGGGGGAAAGTGGGACGGGCAAGGAGGTAGTCGCCCGTTCGATCCATCTCAATTCATCCAGACGGGATAAACCATTTATAAAGGTAAATTGCGCTGCTCTTCCATCAGAACTCCTTGAAAGTGAACTTTTTGGATATGAAAAAGGTGCCTTTACGGGGGCTTATCGTCAGAAACCCGGGAAGTTTGAACTCGCTCAGGGGGGAACCATTTTCCTGGATGAGATCTCCGAGATGAGCCTCTCCCTTCAGAGTAAACTTCTTCAGGTCCTTCAGGACCATGAGTTTTCGAGATTAGGAGGTAAGAAGGATATTCATGTGGATGTCAGGGTTTTGGCAGCCACCAATAAAAATATTGAGTTAGCTATTAAACAGGGGAAATTCAGGGAAGACCTCTATTATCGTCTGAATGTTGTCAATATTACCATTCCTCCTTTGAGGGAGAGAAAAGAAGAAATTCCTATTTTTGTCGAATATTTTCTCAATAAATTTGAAAAGAAATTCAATCGAAAACTAAACCCCATCTCCGATAGGTTAATGAAGGCTTTCTATCAATATCACTGGCCAGGCAATGTGCGGGAACTTGAGAATATCATTCAACGAATTGTTGTCCTCGGAGGGGAGAAGTCAGTCCTTGAGGAGTTAATGCCCTCAATAAAGGACGAATTTGTACCAGACCCGGCAAAGCTGGTTCTGAACAGGAAACTCTGGCCTTCCCTAAAAGAGGTTCATCGTGAGGCGATGATGAAGGCAGAGGCTGAGATCATTATAAAAGCCTTAAAGATGACCAACTGGAATCGGAAAAAAGCCGCAGGCCTTCTCAATATCAGTTACAAGGCCCTTCTTTATAAAATTAAAGAGTGCGGTTTGGATCATCCGGTTAAGTCGGGTTTGAGTTCAGCAGATAAGATTATTTCTTCATCCAATTAGTGTTTAAAATGGAAAATGGTGGAAACAAATTACCACTTTTTCCCGAAAAATTTCTTCCATTTTCCATTTTTTTCTCAGGAGATTAGGTGGAGAAATATTCTGGATAAAGAAAAAATTTTCCACTTCCTGATATCTTAGAAATCAAGGAAAGAGTAAAACCTTTTTGGCATAAGGTTTGCCATTTTTAATTGAATATGGTGCAAGAGCTTTCAGAAATTATCTTTTCCAATTCCCATAAAATGGTCACGATTAAATCAATTATTGATGAGGTGGCCAAAACCGATATCACCGTGTTGATCAAAGGGGAGAGTGGAACAGGAAAGGAATTGATCGCTCGTGCCATTCACAACTCCTCTTTTCGAAGAAACAGACCTTTCGTGAAAGTAAACTGTGCAGCCATTCCTCCAAATCTTCTTGAAAGCGAGCTTTTTGGTTTTGAGAAAGGTGCCTTTACAGGAGCCAATCTTAAAAAGCCTGGAAAGTTTGAGATGGCAAATGGAGGCACCATTTTATTAAACGATATTGAAGAGATGGGTTTTCCCCTACAGGCTAAACTTCTACAGGTCCTTCAGGATGGCGCCTTTTCAAGATTGGGTGGAAACGGGGATCTCTCCGTCAATGCACGGGTCATTGTTACCACCAAGAACAACATCGAGCGATCGATGGCTGAAGGCCGCTTTCGTGAAGACCTTTTCTTCAGGATTAATGTGATTAACCTCACGATTCCCCCTCTCCGCGAGCGGGTGGAACAGATTCCGGCACTTTCGGAGTATTTTTTCAATCTTTATAAGAAGAGATACGGACGGGAGGTCTCTCCTCTCTCGAACCATCTTCTTGAGACCTTCAAAGCCTATTCATGGCCAGGAAATATCCGGGAATTGGAGAATTTTATCAAGAGGATAGTCATTTTGGGTGAAGAAGAGATGGTTCTTCAATCCATTCATGAGAGAATAAAGGAGGAAGAAAGGGTCCAAAAAGCAACCCCTTCTCTCTCACCTTCCCCTCAACCTTCCAAAGGATTATTTAATCTGAAGGAGGTAGGAAGAAAGGCAGCAGAGTTAGCAGAGAAGGAACTCATCGAGACCACTCTTCAGCAGACTCGATGGAATCGAAGGGAGGCCGCTCGATTGCTTCGAATCAGTTATAAGGCATTAATCTACAAAATTGAAAGATACGGCTTGGATAATAAACTTATCCAGGGGGACGGCCATCGATCTACTAAAGAAGACTCTGAATTTGGGTTTGGAAGTAAGGGTTAAGACCTGATAAAGGAGGGGGGATGAAGGGATTACAGAATCTGGAGGGGCCCATCGGAAGGATTATGGATCGGGATCTTTTTCTTTACCTCCTTGATCTTGAGATCAAGAGAGCCCGAAGGTATCAGAATTTTATCTCTATTCTTTTTCTCAGGATCAACCCGATTTCGAATGATGGGAATTCATGGAGCATGGATATCTGCCGGGAAACATTAGGAGATCTTCTCTCGGTCGAGATTCGTGAGAGTGATATTTTAGGCTTTTTAGATGAGAATTGCCTGGGAGTCCTTCTTCCTTATGCGGACATCTATATGGGAGAGAAGGCAAAAGAGCGCCTTATGGAAATCCTGAAATACTTTGATTTTAAAAGAGTTGGATATGATATTACGGTCGACCAGTTCTGTTTCCCTGCCAATAGTGCGGATCCTGAAGATCTCCTGAACAAACTTCATGGATTCAAGGGGAGTGATGAGAAAGGGGAAAAACATGAAAAGAAATATTTTTAATAGTCTTTTTTTCATTTTAATTTTCTCCCTTATTCATGGAGTCACTTTTTCACAGACAGACCAGGAGATCATCTCAAGAAAACAGGCTCAGGCGGAGATGGGGATAGACAGTGACCGATATGTGATCGGGGCAGAGGACATCCTTTATATCCATGTCTGGAGGGAGGAGGCACTCTCGAGAACCGTTCCGGTGAGGATGGATGGTTATATTTCACTTCCCTTGATTCACGAGGTCAAGGCCGCAGGGCTTACACCTCTCCAGCTCAAAGAAGAGCTCATTAAAAGACTTAAAGAATTTATTGAGACACCGAATGTCTCCGTCATGGTCATGGAGGCTAATAGCTTTAAGGTCTATGTCTCGGGACAGGTGAGAAATCCAGGGGTTTACCGCCTTCGAAGCGAAACGACCCTTCTTCAGATCATTCCCATGGCAGGTGGATTTACAGACTGGGCAAATCAGAAAAAGATCCTGGTCATTCGGAGAGAGGGAGGAAAAGAGAAAAGGTTTGTCATCAACTATAAAAAACTGATGCAGGGAGAAGAGTTAGATTCAAATATCATCCTTAAAGCCGGAGATACGATTATCGTCCCGTAAACAGGGATGATGGCAGAAAGGTTTAAGATAAGATGAGAAATTTAAAACTCAATAAAGCCTGGCTGATCACTCTGACCTCTCTTCTCTGCACTATATTCTCTAACATAACTCATGCGGAATGGAGAGACCTCTTCACATACCTTCAACCTTCCATCACCCTCGAGGAAGAGTACAATGATAACATCAATCTGACTGCTCGAAATCGAATGGATGATTTTATCACCACGATCTCCCCGGGAATAAAGGTTTCAACCACTCCGAGATCTCCGATAACTGGAGAGTTTCGCCGTGTTCCGACAGCAGAAGAGAGGCTTGGAATGGATCTCGATTTTCGGGCAGGGTTTGTCTTTTATGCAAAGGAAGAAGACTATAATTATGTGAGTCTCAACGGAAATCTTAATGGATGGTATGCAGCCACAAAGAATTTTATCTTCAGGCTCAGGGATTACCTTATCCGTTCTAACGAGATCCGGGAGGCTGATTATTCCGTAACTGCCATTGAAGGGCAAAGACTTCTTTCAAGGACACTCCGTAGAGTCAGCTACTTTCGAAATGTCTTTGAGCCTTCTTTCGAGTACCGCTTCGGGAGAGAGAATCTCCTGGCTTTCAATTTTCGAAACAACCTATACGAAATTCAGAGTCGAACCGCAGAGGATAGTATGGAGAATACCTTCAACCCGAAGCTTACGTACTGGTTTAGTATCCGGAACGGGATTTTTCTGGAATATGGGCTCACTTTCGCAGACTTTGAGCGTTCGGCCGATTGGGTCGGTCACATGGGGACTGGCCGTTTCACACATCGGTTTAATCCAAGGACCTTAGCCTTTTTAGAGTACACCTATCTGAATCGAAATTTTGATTCGCCTGCTATCGATTACGAGGTTCATCGCCCGAGCATCGGAATGGAACACGCCTTGAGTCCAACGATGAATATTCGAGGGCAGGCAGGATACTTCTGGCAGAATCCTTCCCGTGGGTCTACAAGTGGGGGGTTGTATTACGATATCCTTCTTACCGAGCGGGGTGAACGCACTCTCTATACCCTTTCTTTCCGGGGAGGGTATGTGGAGGAGTACTTTACGGCAGAAAATATTGGATTTACTAAATCCCATCGGTTGATCGGAACGGTTTCTCATCGTTTACTGGAAAGAGCGAATGTCGGATTAAGGGCGAGCTATGAAAGGGCAAAATATCGAGGGGGGGAGATAGATCGAATCTGGACTGCTGGAGTAAATGGGTCTTATCAGGTTTTTAGGTGGTTAGGAATTTCTCTCGAATTCTCTCATCGAGAGAATCATTCCAACATTTCAGAGAGGGATTATAGCGAATACCGGGGCGTTTTTCGACTCACTGCCTCCTATTAATTAATGTTATGCGCTAAGCGGTTTGCGCTATGCGGGAATTTGGAGAAAATATGACCGAACCAAAACCTTTAGGATTTCATGATTATTTAGAGATTGCTCTTCGGCGAAAGTTCTACCTCATAATTCCTTTGATTGTATGTATTCTTGGATCCTTTGGGGTTTATAAATTTCTTCCAAAAGTCTATCGGGCAACCACATTAATTCTGGTTCAACCCCAGAGTGTTCCTGAGAATTATGTCCGTCCCACGATTACCGAATCCGTGGTGAGTCGTCTGAATACGATCAGCCAGGAGATTTTGAGTCGAACTCGTCTGGAGAAGGTGATCGAAGAGTTCAATCTCTATCCGGATCTCAGAAAGAAGGCTCCAAAGGAAGAAGTGGTAGAGACGATGAGAAGGGCGATTGAAGTAAAAGTCCAGGAGCCAAGAAGAAGTGGAAGGGATACCTCTACAAACTCCTTTACGATCTCTTTCGAGGGAGAGAATCCCCAGATCGTCATGCAGGTCACCAATAAACTGGCTTCCCTCTTTATCGAGGAGAATCTAAAAGTTCGAGAGACTCAGGCTGAGCGAACCTCGGAATTTATTGCCAGGGAATTAGCTTCCCTGGAGGAGCAATTAAAAAAGAAGGAGCAGGATATTCGAAACTTCAAAGAACGCTCAATGGGGCAACTTCCCCAACAGCTGGATGCAAACTTAAGGATTCTCGAAAGGCTCCAGCAACAGCTTCAGACGACCAGCGAAAACATGAGAGCGGCAGAGGATCGAGCTGTGATTCTTCAAAATCAGATCGAACAGCTAAAGAAACGAGAACCTGTTCCTCCCCAAACCGTAAGAAGAGTTTCGATTGCGGGGCAGGAAGTACCGGTTGACGATCGAGGTCCTCAGGATCCTATTATTATTCAATACAATAATCTAAAGAGGGATCTGGAGATTGCCCAGACCCGTTATAAAGAAACACATCCGGATATCATCGATCTGAAGAAAAAGATTTCTAACCTCGAGCCTAAAGTAAAGGAATTGATTGAAAAGTATGAAGTGGAAAGAGAGGAGAGATTGAGAAGACAGAGAGAGGGATTGGTCGTTGAGCAAGAAATTCCACCACCCACCCCTGATCCAAATACGGAGAGACTCCTCGCCCAGTATACGGAGCAATACAACAGTGCCGTTCTCGAGGCTAAAAGATCGAGAGAAGAGATAAAAAACCTGAAAGACCAGATTGCCTTTTATCAGAGGCGAATCGAGGATACACCCAAGAAAGAGCAGGAACTTGCCCTTTTGACTCGAGACTATGATTTGCTTAAAGCGAATTATCAGTCACTCCTTGATAAAAAGATTCAGGCTCAAATGGCCGAAAATCTTGAACGAAAACAGCAGGGCGAACAGTTTAAGGTTCTCGATCCTGCCCGTCTTCCAGAGAGGCCCGTAAAACCTGACCGAAAAAGAATCTTGCTTATTGGGGCGTTTATTGGACTTGCTTTAGGAGTGGGGTTGACATGGTTTCGAGAATCGATGGACCGCTCCTTCCATACTGTTTCGGAAGTGGAGAACTATCTCGGGATTTCGGTCATTGCTACGATTCCAAACCTGAAGGAGGACCAGAAACGCAAAGCCGCCTAACCCAGCAACACGCTAAGCGCAGAGCGCATAGCGAGATGTATAAAGAGATATCGATGGCCAAATTTCGATTTCAGGATTTAAGAATATGGCAATTAGCAATAGAAATCGCTGACAACCTTTTTGATATTGCAAATGAGCTTGAAAAGAAAATTTCGTTTTACTGATCAACTTAGAGGGTCAGGGATGTCAATGCCAAATAATATAGCCGAAGGATCAGGGTCTTCATCAAAAAAAGAGTTTAAACAATTTTTGAACATAGCTCGACGATCAACATTCGAAAATGCAAACATTCTGATCTTACTTAAAAAACGAGAATTCATATCAGAAAGAAAATTAGAAGAATTATTAGACAAACTTGATCATCTTTGCAGGCAAATAAAAAATTTTCAAAATACTTTAATTTAGACCTAAATTGAGCGATTCTTAGTATTATTTAAAGATAACCCTTCTGGATTCCCGTTTTCACGGGAATGACGTTTTCATTTATTGATTGGTAGTTGTCATTCCTGCGGAAGCAGGAATCCAGTATATTTGATTCAATGAATG
>CALIBK010000107.1 GCA_938045955.1 uncultured bacterium
TTTTCCCCATAAAAAGGCTTCCCCGTTTCTAAGCATTCAATTATTTTCCTGCCGGTATGGTGAAGGACATCTAAGATGTAGTAGCCAATAGCCTTATGAGCTGGAAGTTTAAAGATCCTCTCCGCAGTTTTATTGAAGTAGGTGATCATCCCCCGGGCATCAATAGCAATAATTCCATTGTAGATGGAATTGAGGATCAATGAATAATCAAAAGGGATCAAATTCTCCATAATATATCCTTTTATTATAAATTTCGTTTTAATTTTGGGTGCGAAATCGAAGAGGAGGGGCATAGATAGCCCTCTCCCCCAGTTCTTCTTCGATCCGAAGAAGTTGATTATATTTCGCCACTCGTTCGGAGCGACAGGGTGCCCCCGTCTTAATCTGACCTGCCTGAGTTCCAACGGCGAGATCCGCGATGGTCGTATCCTCGGTTTCCCCTGAACGGTGAGAGATCACGGTTCGATATCCTGCCTCTCTGGCCATTTCAATGACTTCGAGTGTTTCAGTGAGGGTTCCAATCTGATTCAGCTTAATCAGGATGGCATTAGCCACTTTCTCTCTTATTCCCTTCTTAAAACGATCCGGATTGGTGACAAAAAGATCATCCCCTACCAATTGAACCCTCCTCCCTAATCGTTTGGTCATGAGTTTCCAACCTTCCCAATCATCCTCTGCCAGACCATCTTCAATGGAAATAATAGGAAATTTTTCAAGCAATTGTTCATAGTAATCAATCATCTCCCTCGAACTTCTCTTCCTTTTTCTTCCTGCCTTAAAACGATAGAGCCCATTCTGATAGAATTCTGAAGCCGCTGCATCAATCCCAAGACAGATATCCCTCCCAGGCTCGTATCCAGATTTAAGAATGGCCTTTACAAGAAATTCAAGGGCCTCCTCATTGGAGCGAAGATCAGGGGCAAAGCCTCCTTCGTCTCCTACCGAAGTCTTATACCCTTTCTCTTTAAGAAGGGATTTAAGTTGATGATAGACTTCAACCCCCATTCGTATGGCATCCCGGAATTTTTTTGCTCCGATTGGAAGGATCATGAACTCCTGAATGTCGAGATGGTTATCCGCATGAACACCTCCATTGAGGATATTCATATGGGGAAGAGGAAGATGTGTGGCAGAAGAGCCCCCGAGATATTGATAGAGGGGGATTCCTTCGGAATGGGCTGCTGCCTTTGCACATGCCAGAGAAACACCCAATAGGGCATTAGCTCCGAGGCGAGCCTTATTTGGAGTTCCGTCCAATTGGATGAGAAGAGAATCTATCTCCTTTTGATTCAATACATCCTTTCCCATCAGTTGAGGAGCGATCGATTGATGGATATGAGCGATGGCCTTTAGGACTCCTTTTCCGAGGTAACGCCCGGGATCTTTATCTCGAAGTTCTAATGCTTCGTGAGTCCCTGTAGAGGCCCCGGATGGAATGGAAGCCCGCCCCATTGCCTTCCCTTCAAGATAAACCTCGACTTCAACGGTTGGATTTCCCCGGGAATCGAGAATCTCCCTTCCAATAATCTTTGTGATAGCCGCCATTTTTTTCTCCTTATAGGTGAATTTTATAGTTCCATCATTTTTACTGGATTCCTGCTTTTGCAGGAAGAAGAAAACAGACCTTGTCAAAAATTATATTATCGGGGGTGAGGATCCCTTTTTTTGATTTAGAATTTTTGTTCCAATATAAATATAATGGGTCCCTGACAAAATGGTCAGGAAGGTAGTCCCATAAAAGGAAATGGTCCTGAGGATCGTCCACCCTTCGCTCCTTCCCTCCCAAAGGGCGAGAAGGATGGTAAGGATTTGAAAGTTTGTCGTGACCTTGCTGAGAAGGCTGGGTCCTATCTTGATCGAATAGTTGTTTAAAATCATGATAAGGACCCCCAGAAGGATGATGACATCGCGGGTGATGACGACCACAGCCAGCCATCCTGGAAGTCTCTCGATAATAGCAAGAGTCAAGAATGCACAAATGAGGAGAAGCTTATCTGCAATGGGATCCAGATAAGCCCCTAATTCGGTTTTCTGATGGGTAATTCTCGCCACAAGACCATCAATGCCATCTGTAATTCCTGCAATGGCAAAGGTGATAAGGGCATGGGTAAAAGACTTTTGAATAATGAAGATAACGAAGAGAGGAATGAGAAGTACTCGAGTCAGAGTAAGAAGGTTCGGCAGATTCATTCTCAGATCCCGATCGGTTCTCCTTTATAAAGGTCCTTAAAGGAAGTATACTTATCCAGAAAAGCCAAATCCACCTTGCCGATCGGTCCATTTCGTTGTTTCCCGATGATCACCTCTGCTTTTCCTCTATTTTCTTCGGTTCGATGGTAGACCTCTTCACGGAAGAGAAAGAGGATGACATCCGCGTCCTGTTCGATCGCTCCTGATTCTCGAAGGTCAGAAAGTTGGGGTCTGTTTCCTGTTCGCTCTTCGGTCTTACGACTTAGCTGGGAAACAGCGATCACGGGGACATTGAGCTCTTTCGCTAAGGCTTTAAGAGATCGGGAGATTTCAGAGATTTCCTGCTGCCGACTTTCCGCTCTTCCCCTTCCCTTCATTAACTGAAGATAATCAATGATAATCATCCCGAGCCCAAATTCGGATTTCAGTCTGCGGGCTTTTGCCCTTAATTCAAGAACCGAGAGGGCGGCTGTGTCATCGATGAAGATGGGTGCATCCGAAAGGGTTCCTGCAGCCATGGTTAACTTTGGCCAGTCACTTTCACCGAGATAGCCGGTTCGAAGTCGGGTTCCCTCTACCTGAGCTTCAGAGCAGAGCATCCGTAAGACCAACTGCTCTTTGGACATCTCCAATGAGAAGATGGCGACCGGTACTCTTCCTTCAATCGCTGCATATTGAGCAATATTGAGACAGAAGGCGGTCTTCCCCATGCTTGGCCGGCCAGCCACAATGATGAGATCCGAAGGTTGGAAACCTGCAGTCAAACGGTCCAGCTCTTTGAATCCAGAAGGAACTCCGGTCACAAGCTCCTTTTTTTTATAGAGTTGTTCGATCGTCTTGAAGCTTTCCTTGACAATCTCTTTGATGGGAAAGAAAGAAGGTCTCACCCTTTTTTCAGAGATTTCAAAGATGGCTTTCTCCGCTTCATCCAAAAAGGCCTCCACATCTGTTCGATCCTCGTAGCTTTGAGTGATAATTTCTGTAGAGGTTTCGATTAATTTTCGGAGGATGGCCTTCTCTTTGACGATCCTGGCATAGTATTCAATATTAGCTGCTGAAGGGACAGAATCGATTAAATAGGCAAGATAGGAGGCTCCTCCCACGGCTTCGAGTTCACCCTTCTTTCTCAGCTCATTGGTCGTGGTGATAAGGTCAGCGGGTTCATCTCGTTCAGAAAGCTCTATCAGGGCATGATAGATCTTCCGATGGGATTCTCGATAGAAGTCCTCAGGCGCGAGGATCTCCATCACCCGATTGATCGCTTCATTCTCGATGAGGATTCCTCCTAGGACAGACTGTTCGGCCTCAATATTTTGGGGAGGAATCTTATGGGGGAAAGACGTTTCTTCTCCCATTGGATCGATCCTTTAATCTTTTATGGATTCGATTTATTGTTGAACCACCCAGACCTTTAGGGTTGCCGTGATTTCAGGATGAAGTTTAATGGGAACGTTGTAGTGACCCACATTTTTAATGGGTTCTTCCAGATGGATCTTTTTTCGGTCCACCTCGATCCCATTTTCTTTGAGATAGGATTCAATATCCATAGAGGTGATCGCTCCAAAGAGTTTTCCACTCTCACCCACATTCCGATAGAACGTACAGGTGAGACTTTCAATCTTTTGAGCCAATCGTTCGGCATCTGTCCTCATCTTTCCAACCTTTTGTCGGATCAGCCTTTTCTGATGTTCCAGAGCCTTTAGGTTCTTTTCCGTCGCCTGAATGGCCTTTTTTTGAGGGATGAGATAGTTCCTTCCATATCCATCGGTGACTTTGACAACCTCCCCTGCCTTTCCGAGAGAAGGAATATCCTCTAATAGAATGACCTGCATCTGTGTTATCTCCTTACTACAGAATATTTTTTATCATCTCATTTCGTCACAGTGGTAAAAGGCAGAAGGGCGATGTTTCGTGCCCTTTTGATGGCTAAGGTAATCTGCCTTTGATGTTTGGCACAGTTACCAGAAATCCTTCGGGGGATGATCTTTCCCCTTTCGGTGATAAAGAATCGAAGGATTTTAGGGTTCTTGTAGTCAATCTCTAATTTTTTATCTGTGCAGAATCGACAGACCTTCCTCCTTAGAAAGGGCTTCCTTTTCCTTTCCGGGGTAGATGGCTTTTCAGCCTGTTTTTTCATGATTCTCTCCTCTCTATGTGATAATTTCTTCTCTCATAATGGCGAATCGGGTTCGACCAGCTGAAGTTCTGAAGCGACCACTTCTATTTGCATCCTTTCTCTCCCCTCAGGGGTCTGCCATCGTCGGGAGCGAACTTTCCCCTTCACGAGAAGGAGTTGCCCGGCCTCCAACTCAGGGTAAGAGAGGGCAAGATTTCCAAAAGCCACAATCGGGATCCAGCCCTTTTCAACACAGTTATCATTCAATTCCAGGGGGAATTGAATCACCGGGGTTCCATCCGGCTGGTACTGCCTGCGGGGAGAGGTGGCTACCTTTCCAGTCAGAATGATTTGATTGAGGACAACCCTATTCATGACTCCTCTTCTTCGGACTCCTCATCCGGAAGCTCTTCTGGAATGGGAATCTCTTCCGGGACGGCCTTCTTTTCATCCAGACGGACTGTTATGAATTTAATGACTGGATCCATTACACGGTAATTCCTTTCCAATTCAGAAAGCAAAGCAGGAGGACCTGAGAAATGGATGAGAATATAATGGCCTTTGGTCTTTTTTCTTACCTTATAGGCGAGTTTTCGCTTTCCCCAGTCTTCAAATTTGAGGATCTCTCCCTTGCCCTGGAGAATGATTCCTTTAATCTTCTCAATGGTTGACTGGGCCTCTTCTTGTTCAAGATCAGGATTGAGAATAAAGATCGTTTCATATTTTCGCATGAGTAAACCTCCTTATGGATGACAGCCCTAAAACCATGTTTAGAGCAAGGAGCAGGCCTGAGGATCAATCCGTTTTCATTACATCAGATTTTACCACACCTGCTATATGACCTCGGTTAACCTTCACCCTCACCTTATCAGAGATCTCAAGAGTGATCACATCGTCTCTTAACCCTGTTATTCTTCCATAGATCCCGCCCGAGGTCAAGACCTGATCCCCAACTTTCAGGTTAGACAGGAGGGCTCGATGTTCTTTTGCTCTCTTCTGCTGGGGTCGAATAAGAAGAAAGTAGAAGACGACGAAGATAAGGATGATTGGAAGAAAGCTCAACATGGATGATCCCTGGTTTCCCCCTGGTTGTTGGCCCATGGCATACACTAAATCGATTCCCATAACTCCTCCTTTTTTATTAAGTTTTTTTCATTGAGGGTCTTCTATTTCATGGTCTTCTCTGGAGAGTTTATCCACATAATTCTGGTAAAACTCACGAAGAGAGCCTTCCTCAATAGCCTCTCTAATCCTTTTCATTAAAGTCATATAATAATAGATATTATGGATCGTATTCAACCTCGAAGAGAGAATTTCATTGGAGAGGTAGAGGTGGCGAAGATAGGCTCTGGAGTAGTGTCGACAGGTATAACAGCCACAGGATTCCTCTGGAGGCGATGGATCATCAGCATAGCGAGCCTGCTTAATGGAGATTTTCCCTGAAGAGGTATATAGCAATCCGTTTCTGGCATTGCGGGTGGGAAGGACGCAATCAAAAAGGTCAATCCCTAAGAGAGTGGCATGAAGGATATCCTCCGGAGTTCCTACCCCCATCAAATACCGAGGTTTATGTTCGGGCAGAAGAGGGGTAGTCCATTTCAGAACCTCTTGTCTCAGAGTTTTTGGTTCACCAACACTCAGCCCGCCAATCGCAAATCCCTGAAAATCTATTTGTGTAAGTCTCTTGGCGCACACCTCCCTTAATTCTTGGTAAATCCCTCCCTGGACAATTCCAAAGAGGGCAGAGGAGTTTTTCCCCCATACCTCGAAACACCTCTCTGCCCATCGCAAGGTTAAGTCAATCGAAGCCTTTACGTATTCGTAGGACGAGGGGTAGGGGATACATTCATCGAGAACCATCGCCATGTCCGAGCCGAGAACCTTCTGAATCTCGATTACCTTTTCAGGGGTCATGAAATGGAGGGAACCGTCTATATGGGACTGGAATAGAACCCCTTCCTCTGAGATCTTCCTTAATTTTGCCAGACTGAAGATTTGAAATCCTCCGCTATCCGTTAAAATAGGCCTGTTCCAATGAATGAAACGATGGAGTCCACCCAGTTTTCCGATCACCTCATGGCCAGGTCTAAGATAGAGGTGATAGGCATTTCCCAGTATCCCTTCTACTCCCAACTCGATCAATTCTTCGGGGGTGAGGGATTTGATGGTACCCTGTGTTCCTACCGGAAGGAAGGCAGGGGTCGATATGGAACCATGATCGGTCTCGATCTTTCCCAACCTTGCTTCTGAGGATGGATCTTTTTTAATCACCTTGAAATTAAAAGCCATATATATCCGTCAGGTGTTAGACGTAAGGCGTAAGGGATAAAGATTATAAGGGTTGAACTCCTTCGCTCCTTTTTCCTCCCCCCTCCCGGTTCTTTATAATTCTTTATTAAAGGATAAGCATGGCATCGCCATAACTGTAAAAGCGGTATTTTTTTTCTATGGCTTCTTGATAGGTTTTTAAAATTAAATCTCTACCCGCAAAAGCAGAAACCAGCATGAGCAATGTTGATTTGGGA
>CALIBK010000108.1 GCA_938045955.1 uncultured bacterium
GAACAAGCGTTCTATTGATATGGCATATTGCCACCGCAAGAGCATCTGAGACGTCATAAACTTCGGGAGATTCCCTCAAACCAAGAATTGCTTTGACCATAAATTGCACTTGTTCCTTCGTTGCGTTTCCTTTTCCAGAAGGTGTTGACTCAGGCGGGGAATAGAGAGGTGACCATCCGGACCCTCGATTTTGGAGGGGATAAGTTTTTTGAAGATGGGAAAAGCCAGAAAGAGAAAAATCCTTTCTTGGGATATCGTTCGATACGTGTCTTTTTGAGAGAAAAAAACCTTTTCAAACAGCAGTTAAGGGCCATTCTCAGGGCAAGCACCTATGGCAAAGCCAGGATTCTTTTCCCGATGATTTCAAGCTTTGAGGAGATCCGCCAGGTCCGGGAGCTGTTTGAGATAACGAAACTCGAGCTTAGAAAGGAAGGAATCCCCTTCGATGAAACCATCCCTTTCGGGATCATGATTGAAATCCCTTCCGTGGCAATTATTGTGGATCAGCTTGTTAAAGAGGTGGACTTTTTGAGCATCGGAACAAACGATTTGATCCAATATACACTGGCCGTCGATCGCGATAATGATCAGGTCAGTTCCCTTTATCAGCCTCTAAATCCGGCAGTTCTTCGACTGATTCAGAAGGTGATCAAAGTAGCTAAGCAAACCAATAAACCGGTAACTTTGTGCGGAGAGATGGCAGGCAGTCCAGAGTATATTCCTCTCCTTGTGGGCATGGGCCTTTCGGATCTCAGCATGAACCCGTGTGCGCTCCCGGAGGCAAGAAAAATCATCCGCTCGATTGAATATAATAGATGGAATTTAATTGCAAACAGGGTTTTAAACAAAGTTTCAGTGGATGAAATCAGCCGCATTATTTTAGGGGAATTGAGAAGGATAAGGGGATAATCACTGAGAAATGGATATAGGAGTTAAAGGTGATTGTTTTTTTTAATTGAATTATTGAAATTTTCATATATATGTTTTAAACATATATTAACTTATTATGTGTCACTCAACTCATGAGTCCTGTCAAAAATCAGATTCAGAAATACCCGTTTGTGGATGCTCGGAACAGAAAGCCCCGAGGCTCCTTCAACCGTTTATCCTTCTGGCCCTCAAGGAGAATGAGTCCTATGGTTATGAACTGATCGAAAAAATATCAGGGTATCGTTTTCACAACAGTCCTCCTGATGTCGGGGCAATCTATAGAACCCTGAGAAGTATGGAAAAGGAGGGATGGGTAAAATCAAGATGGGATACGAAAGGATCAGGCCCTGCTAAAAGAATCTATAAAATAACCTCCCAGGGAGAAGAGATTCTTCATGGATGGGCTATAACTATCCGGAAGAGGAAAGAGGCGCTCGATCAATTCCTGAAAACCTATCAAGCTTACTATGAGAAATTATCAAAGCGTGAAAGGAGGTGAAGGCTATGTGTTGCCACCCCATGATGGGACATCCATTCCAATACAGGCACCATTTTTATGCCGGATGCTGGATGCCTCATGGTCATCATCCCATTTCTCCAAAAGAGGAGAAGGAATGGCTTGAGAGCTATAAAAGAGACCTTGAGGATGAGATTGCCCGTGTAGAGGCAAGGATTAAGAAGATTAAGGAATAATTTTATTATGGGGGGGCATATTCCCCCCCTTCCGTAAAAATGGCAAATATAGCGTTCTTACTCTTCCGACACACCCTATATAGGGGGGAAAGTGGAAAGCAATCCGGCTATCCAGGTTGAAGATCTGACAAAGTATTATAATGACTTGCTGGCGGTTGACCACATTCACTTCGAGGTAAATCAAGGGGAGATATTTGGATTTCTTGGACCAAATGGGGCCGGTAAGACGACAACCATTCGGATGCTTTGCGGTTTAATAACCCCTACGGAAGGGAAAGCAAAGGTCATGGGCTTTGATATCCGGAAAGAGACTGTAGCTGCGAAGTATAAGATCGGGGTTGTTCCAGAAATCTCAAATCTCTACGACGAACTGACAAGCCTCCAAAATCTCATCTTCATGGGACAGCTATATGGAGTTCCGAAAGACCTTAGAAAGAAAAGGGCTGAAGAGCTGATTCATCTGTTTCGTTTAGAGACTAAAAAGAATACCCCCTTTTCCAAATTATCCAAAGGATTGAAACGGAGCCTTACCATAGCCTCAGCCTTGATCCATAACCCATCTCTTGTTTTTTTAGACGAGCCCACAAGTGGTCTCGATGTCATGAGTGCGCGAAGTCTGAGGTCATTGATTCGTCAACTTAACGAACAGGGAACTACCATTTTCCTTACCACCCATAATATCGAAGAAGCGAACCAGCTATGTCATCGGATTGCAATTATTGTAAAGGGGAGAATCATTGCCAATGATACCCCAGAAGAATTAAAAAAATCTGCTCAAGGGGGGTTTATTGTAGAAATAGGGGTTGAAAATCCAGATCCGTCAAATTTATTAGGATTGATTAAAGAGATTGATGGGGTCAATGAAGTAAAGCGAAATCAGAGCCGTTTTATCCTGAAATTTTCTGGGAAACCCCGTTGGGAAACCCTTCTTCCCTCCCTTCGTCAGAAAGGCATCCTTGTTACTTCGATCAATACCTTACAGCCAACCTTAGAAGATGCATTTGTAAAGATTACGGGGTTGGATAAAGAAATTATGATGATCGATAAAGAGGGAAAGAAAGGATGACGGGGATCGTGAAAGAATTGAAGGCCATCTATTTCATTGGTCTTAAAGATATAAAAAGTTACTACTTTAAACCACCCAATATTTCCTGGGGGATTCTTTTCCCTTTAACGATGGCCTTTGCTTTTTATTTAAGAAACCCCGGAGGAATGATTGATCTCATTCCCGGCCTTCTCGGGATGAGTCTCCTTTTCGGAGCGACGTCGATGGAGGCTGTAGTCATCACCTTTGAACGAAGGTTAGGGTCTTTTGAGCGATTGCTTCTTGCACCAGTTTCCCTGGAAGGCGTGTTAGCTGGGAAAATCCTTGGTGGAGCCTTCTTCGGGTTTCTCATTTCTTTTGCCATATTTGTTGTATCTCTCTTTTTCTTTTCGTTTTCTGATTTAAACGCTTTTCTTCTTTTTTCGTCGCTTATCCTCTCATCCATTGCTTTTTCGACTCTGGGCGGGTTTATCTCTGTAGCCGTGAAAGAGGTCTTTGAGGCTCAAACATTAGCCAATCTCTTTCGATTTCCTATGATTTTTCTGAGTGGGGTATTTATTCCAATCGAAAGTCTTCCCAACTCGGTTCAGATAGTCTCTTATCTTCTACCATTAACCTACAGCGTTAAATTATTAAGAAATTCTTTACTCCCTTCCAACAGTGCAATTAATTATTGGGTTTCCTTTTTGATCTTAGCGACATTTTCATCCGTCTTATTTGTGATGAGTGCCAGAGTTTTAAGAAAAAGATTGGGATGAATCTTTACATCTCTCCCACCCCATAAGAACCCCATGATTCAAATTAGGAGAATATGACAATGAAAATCTTCGATTTAAATAGCTTAACTATTTATTCCTTTAAAGAAAAGAAATCTCCTTTTCCAATTTTAGATATTTAACCTTAACAAACCTTCTAATGAAGTGAAGCCCCTTCTCTTATCCTCACTTCTACGTCAACGATTTCAATAAAATGATATTCGACGGTTTCGTCGAAATTAAAAAATTTTTGTCGAAAACTTATAACTAACTAAAACTAAAAAATAAAAATCATTTCTTTAAACTTATAAATTCGACATTATTGACGAAAAAAAATTTATCAAAATCTATTTAACCCTCCATTAATTTACTAACTCTTTGTAATTATTGATTTTTTCTTTTATAAAAATTTTTCAATTTTTGGCCTTGTAGTTGCTATATTAATAATAAAAAACTTTAGAATATTTTCCTCAGAGGTCAAGCAATAGACTGAGGCACTAAAAAATTCAGAAGAAAGGAGGTGAATCCGAATGAAAAAGAAAAGCATCATTGGTTTAGGCCTCGTTTTAGCAGTCGCCCTGATGGCAACGATGGCCTTTGCTGGAGGGATGGGCCGAGGTTTTGGATTAGGGTATGGCTTTGGGTATGGATACCCTGCCATTCCCAACCTGACCGCAGAACAATCTTCCAAGATTCAGGCCTTGCAGAAAGCCTATTTGGATGAAATCGCTCCTCTTCAGCAGGATCTTCTGAAAAAGAAGACCGAGCTGCGGAGCCTGTGGCTGAGCCCGACTCCGGATCAAACAAAGATTACCGCCCTCCAAAAGGATATTTTGAACCTTCAAGCTAAAATCACTGAAAAGGCCACTAATCTCAGGCTTGAAATTCGAAAGGTTCTCACTCCGGAGCAACAGGCTCAAATGGCAGCCTTTGGTCCCGGCATGGGCCGTGGTATGAAGATGGGCCGTATAGGACGCTGGTAAAACGAATGGGCGAGAAAAAGTTTTCTCGCCCACTTTAACTTAAACCCTTTACCAATTTTTGAAAAGGAGGCAATTTCTATGAAGAAGACAATCGTTTTGATGAGTTTGGTTCTGGCAGTAGCATTGATGGCCTCGGTGGGTCTGGCTGGTCCGTGGGGGGGCAGATTCTATGGTGTGGGACCTATGGTTCCGAATCTAACTCCTGAGCAATCCCAAAAGATTCTGGCCCTTCAGCAAGCCCATCTTGAAAAGATCACCCCGATTCAACAAGAGCTTTATTCAAAGAAATTAGAGCTCAGGCGTCTATGGCTCGAGCAAAATCCAGATCAGGCCAAGATCAATGCCCTCCAGAAGGAGATTTTCGATCTGGTGGATCAACTCCAGCAGGAATCAACTAAGCTTAGAACAGAGATCCTCAAGGTGATAACACCATAATCTTGATCAGAGAGGGATAGGATTGAGACTCCTTTCCTATCCCTCTCTCAGATTCATGAGGTTAGACCATGAAAACGAGAAGAATCTTAATCGTTGAAGATGATGAGTTCTCAAGAGGTGTAATGGAAAAACTCTTACAAAGTTCGGGCCACGAAATCGAATCCTGTGTCCATGGGAAAGAAGCTGTGAGGTGCCTTACCGAAAAGTATTTCGATATCCTGATTACCGACCTTCAAATGCCCGAAATGGATGGTTTTGAGCTGATTCATAGGGCGAAAGTTATTCAACCTGAGTTAAAGACGATCCTCGTGACCGGTTTCGTGAGTGAAGAAATCAAAGAAAAAACGAAAGCGGGAAAGATTGATGGCCTTTTTCATAAACCCATTGCATGGGGGAAATTGCTCGCATTCATTAATATCCTATCGGATTCGAAAAAGGTAAAAAATCATCATTATTTAAAGGATGCTCAAAAACAAAAAAGAATCCCTTTTTTAAATGGTATTTTCTTGATATTGTCTTTCATTCTATTTTTCTTCGTTAATATCCAATTAACAGAGGCACAGGAACCTCTTAATGTTCAGTATAGACCATCATTCAGGTCAGACGTGAGAAGGGACTGCTCGAAGTCTTTATCAAGCCTTCTTTCAGCAGAACAGCTCATTGCCTTAAAAGATCTCCAGAACTCTTTTTATGCCGAGACAGCGCCCATCCGAAGGGACCTGATAATCTCAAATGTGGAGTTCCGGCAGTTGGTTTCTGATCCCAGGGTTGATCCGAAGATCCTTCTTGATCGCCAGAGTAAGATTCTGGAGCTTCAATCAAAGCTTGAACGTCTCTCCCTTTCTTATCAGATAAAGGCACGTTCGATATTTACGAGTGAACAGCTGGACCGACTTCCATGGGATTGCATGCTTGGAATGGGGACAGAATTCGGGATTAATGTCGGAGTTGGCAGGGCTCCCCGAAAGGGTTATCGCCGGTAAAAACAATAAAGGAGGAATAAATCGATGAAAACTTTTTTTCGCTGGGGATTGATTGTTGCAGGAATTTTGGTGGTCGTGGGGATCATTTACAAAATCTTTTTCCACGTCTGGCCATTCTATCCTATACCTTATCCCATGTGGGGTTTGAGATATCACTATTTCGGCCCGAGGATTTGGCCAGTTTTTCCCTTTTTCGGGATGTTAATCTTGATTGTGGCTGGAATTTTGATTGCAGGATACTTTTTTAAGGCTTTGAAAGATTCGTCCCTCTCCAAAAAAGGTGAGGCAATCTTTTGCCCCTATTGTGGACAAGAAATTAAACGCCATAAGACCATCCCCGAGGTTCACGCTGAAAAAGTGTGACGGAAAGGGTTTCCAGAGGACAAAATTAAATTTTTCCCATAAATACCATAATTTTCTTTTTTATCATTCCCGTGAAAAACGGGAATCCAGGCTTCTGCGAAAGAAGGGAACCAGAAACATATGAACCTGGATCCCTGTTTCCATAGGAAACCTTAAATTCCTGCTTCCGCAGGAATGACGTCCATGGGAGAGTAGGAATTTTTTTGGCAATCTATTAATTGATTGGAGAAGAATATGAACCCATATTTAAGATATGAGAAATCTTTATCCCTTTATTCCTATCAGGAATTAAGAGGGAAAAAAGTCATTACCCTTACAATACCTCGCGCTCGATGTGGGAACTGCCGATCCTATCTGGATGAGTTAAAAAGGACTTCTCAGATTCTTAAGGAAAACTTTTATATACCAAACGATCTTACCTTGGATATTGAATGGGAAACAGGATACAATGGAAGTGATGACCTCTTTACCATCGTCAAATAAATTTCGCCAATGGTCCAAGGAGATAGGTCATGTGGTAGCGATTTTGATTCTCACAATTGGCCTTTCCATCTTTTTAGGCGATTTCACTTTTCTCAAAGGATCAGAGGCAGTTTACAAAGGACTCTTCAGGTTCTTGAGGATCACGATTCTCCTCTGCGTCCCTCTTTATCTTCTATTTCCTATCTTTAAAGGACTGAGTAAATTAGTCCAGAGGAAAAATGAAGCATTTATTCAATTTGAGGAAAAAGAGGATATTGAGTTTCATCCTATAAAACATTGGCTCCTCAGGCCCTTTCAGGGCATTGGCATCGGCCTTCTCTTTGGAACGAAACTTCTTCTTGTCCTTCAAATCGTTACAGGTGAAGCTGCTACAGTCTCCCTTTTGATTCCTGCAGGACAATTCCAAACCGGACGATTCCTGATTGTAACAGGGATCACCATCATAATCTCTCTTCTTCTGTCCACGCTGTGGACTCTGGATGATATGGGAATCCGGTACTTTAACCGAAAGAATCATGAAATTAGAATGATTGGAAAATATGCCGGAACACTTATGCCGATATTCTTTGGTTTTTATGGAATATTTGGTCTCTTCAATCAATTCCAGAAGGCAGAGGCCATCTTGTATCTTTTCCAGATCATTGTGATTCTTTATCCACCCTTCTCTTTCTTCAGTGTTTTTCACTCCCATTTTCTTCAAAAGAGAGGAAAATCTCTTATCTATAACCTATTAAATCATAAAGGAGATTCAA
>CALIBK010000109.1 GCA_938045955.1 uncultured bacterium
ACCAGCCAATGAATGATCTCCCCTACTTTGGTTTCAATCCGTTGGGGAATATCGGTTACCACTTGACGTTCAAATTCCCCCTGGATTCGGTGTTTCGAAAGAAGATCAAAGACTCGACCCAGGCGGAAGGTCTCTTCAAAAAAGGCTTGCCCCCTGTTTTCCATTTCATAGAGGAGATTCTTAATTTCTGCCATCCGAGAAGTAAAGTGATGCTCCATGTCTTCACGGTATAGAGTGAGCTGTCGTTCAATATCATCGATGAGATCAAAGTCAGCTTTTAGAAACTGAAGTCTTGAGGAAAGGACCTCCGTGTATTTTTGAGTTAAAAGGATTCCAACCCCAAGAGGATTGAGTAACTTAAGTCGAAATCGTTCTACCTCATCGAGGGTATGTTGAATATATTGTTCGAGGGCTTCAAGCCGACTTTTCTCCCAAAGAGTTGAATCATTCTCCCGTTTGGCTTTTAATGCTAAATGGGCACTTACGGAAAAGATCACCGGATTCTCACCGAGAAGGGGGTGGGCATTTTTTTGAATAAAGTTTTCTATTTGAATTCTCTCAGGGTCACTCTTTAGAATATCGATTTTATTGATCACAAAGACAACTTTCTTCCCCCACTCACGGATATATTCGAGAAATTGGCGTTCACTTTCCGTAAGGGGTCTGTCAGCTGAGGTGATAAATAGGACTAGATCAGAGCGGGGGATAAATTGTGAAGAAATCACTTCATGTTCCCGGATAATGGCATTGGTTCCTGGGGTATCTACAATACTTAAATTGGAGAGGAATTCCAATGGAAAGGTGAGAAGGATTTGACGATCATCGAGGGTTTCCCGTTCTATTTTTTCACCATAGCGAAGAAGATAGATTTTATTCGTCGTGGGGGTAACCCCCTCTTCAAGAATTCCCTGGCCAAGAAGGGCATTAATCACCGCACTCTTTCCAGAATTGAATTCCCCTACCACCACGATAAGGAATAGCTCATCTATTTGTTGGAGGGATTGTTTAAGGATCTCTCGATCCTCTTGCTCAACCCCTAAACCTTCGAGGATTAATTGAAGATCATTAAGAGTTTTTCTTTCGTCTTTTAAAAGTTCTTCTTCCCATTTATTTAATAAAGGCATTTTTTCCTCACAGGCATGACGGATTATAGCACCTCCTCACTCATAGGGTCAATGTTTGATTTATAGGAATTTCACTTGAGAAGTTCGTACCTTTTTACTTGACTTTAAATGTATTGTATTATATTGTATTATACAATTGGAGGATAGGTTGGGAAGGACGAAGACCGCGAGAACAATCTATATCGATAACGAGCAGATTGAGGCTTTAAAACGGTTGTCTCAAAGAACAAAGGTTCCTCAATCGGTTTATGTGAGAGAGGCATTGGATATGCTTTTGGAAAAATATTCTGAGCAGTTAAAATTTGATTTCAAAGCCCCTTATCGAGTTTCAGGTGACTCATCACTCCCTGAAAGAAAGGAGTAATATTGACGGAGAATTTTCGTCTTCTCTATTTAAAATCACAAGGATCAGAAACTTCGACAGAAAATGAAACTTCATCCCCTTTTGATTCCTCTGAAGATCCCTATTCCAAACAGGAAATTTTAAAACAGGCCATAGATGATTTGAGGCATCCCGATCCAAAGGTGAGGAGCTTAGCAGCTCAATATTATATAGAAAAAGCAAATCTCTCCATCACCTTACCCCTATTACAAGAGATTTTAGAAGATGAAGACCCCCATGTAAGGGCTCAAGCCCTTTCCTCTTTGATAAAATTGGGCAATCCCATAATTTCACCCTTTCTTAAAAAACATCTTAAAGATAAGGATGAAAAAGTAAGAAGGATCGCTCTCAAAGGCCTCTTTCACACCAAAGAAAAGATAGATATCCATCTTCTAAAGCCTCTTTTAAACGATGAGTCTCCATGGGTGAGAAGGAAGATGGCGACCCTTTTAGGATGGAGAGAGGTGGAAGGAGGCCAATTCCTCCTGAGGGAAATGATAAAGGATCAGGATTCCATGGTGAGGAAGGCAGCCCTTTCCTCCCTCCTTATTCTTTATCCAGAAGAAGGGGAGGCTCAGATGTGGAAAGCCATGGAGGATTCTAATTATGAGATTAGGGCATGGGTGAAGGCTCAGTTGAATCGAATGCTTCAAACGCCTACCTCAAAGGGAGCCGATCCTTAACTGGAGAGGAGGAATGATGCCCCAAAGGGCCAGGATACTTGGAGAAAGGGTCTATTCTCCATCCACCTTTGCTAAACTTCTCCGGATTTCCAAACAGGAGCTTCTTGATAAGGAGGCAAAGGGCCTTATTCCTCCTGCTCAGAGAGATTCTAAGGGGGCTCGCTATTATAGACCGGAAGATGTGGTCAAATATCGGGCTTACCTTGGAATTCCTTTTCCAATGAAATCGGTTCGAAAACAGCTTTTTCTTAACTTTAAAGGGGGAACAGGAAAGAGTTCCCTCTCCGCCTCTTATGGTTTTCGGTTAGCCCAAATGGGATTTCGTACCTTGCTCATCGATCTCGATCCTCAAGGACATCTGACCCAGTGTTTGGGACTCAATAGCGAGGCCTTTCCGAAAACTCTTTTTAATTCCCTCGTGGGAAAAGAGGATATTGAAAATATTATCGTAAAGACGGATCTTCCAACATTGGATATTATTCCCTCCAACCTCAACCTTTCTCCGATAGAGCTTTCCCTCTTTTCCATGAACTCCAGAGAATTTCGATTGAGACGGTTGCTCAGCACCATTGAAATGAATTATGAGGTGATCGTCATGGATGCCTCCCCCAGTATCGGACTTCTCAATCTTAATGCCATCCTTGCTTCTAATGATCTCCTCATCCCTGTGCTGGCAGACTTTCTATCTTACCATGGATTAAAGATTCTTTTTGAAACCCTTTCGACTATTGAGGAGGATTTCTCTTTTGTGTTTGAGAATATTTTCATCTTTTTGAATCGATATAATGACTCCCATCGAATATGCAGACGATCAAAAAAGGCCCTGGAGACCCATTACAAAAAATATTTAATTCGAACAGTAATTCGACAGGATACAAAGATTGCAGAAGCCACGAGCCTCGGCACTCCCATCTTTTTGTTTGCTCAATCCTCGAAAGGTGCCGAGGATATTCAAAGCCTAATTGATGAAATCTTTGGATTGAAAGGAAATGGACATGATGGATGAGTTCACCAATAATGTAGCCCAAAAATTCCCAAATACCATGAACAAAGAAGGGATTGAAAAGCCATGGGATGTTCCAGAACCCAAGCCTATTTCTCCGCTCCGAAAGGGTGAGGAACTCAAGCGCGAAGAGATTGCGGACCGTATCCATCTTCTTTATTCTGAACTTCGATCTTCTCTGACCATTCCTTCTGCCTTAGAATTTGATCTCAAGAGGGCCACTCGGGTTTTAGAGGAGATCAATAGAATGAAGGCTGAGGTGGAACGGATTATTGAAATGTTGAAGGCTATGGAAGCCTATATGAAAGAGCGATTAAGATAAACCAGGCCTCATTCTTGACAGAAGAGCTTTAATAAAATACGGAGGTGGATGGGGATGAAAAGTAAGAGCCAGCTGTTAGAGGCGGATGGGTTCGATAGGATTATTGCAGAAAAAATGCCAAAGATGAAAAAGATGGAAGAACCTTTTTATTCTGTGAAAGAAGGAAGTCCTGTTTTCGAGGAGGACCAGGGTGAGAAAATTTTGGGAAAAAAGATTGAAAAATCCCCCATTTTTGAGCCTCCTCCGAATGCCCAACGATCCGCAGGAACCTTTGATCTTTCGGATCTCATCGAGGATCTCCATCATCAACTCCTTCTCTCCCAAAAGGCACAGAAAGCAATGGAATTGGATAAGATCTCCTACGAAAAAAAGATTCATCATCTCACTCAGGAGAACAGAGACCTCAGGATCAAGCTGGAGTTTCTACAAAGAGAACTTCAAGGGCTCAAAGAAAGCTCTTTGGAACTGAACTATCTTAAGGAAGAGAATGAGGAGGCCTTAGAAAGAATCAGAGAGTTACAACAGGAATTGAGGATCGTGAAAGAAAATCTCACCAAAGTCTTAAAGGAGAAGGAAGAGGCTTCTCGACGTGTGCAAGAGCTGGAGTTTCAATTAGATCAGTTAGAGCTCATCAGGATGAAAGAGAAATTGAGAGAGAAGGAGAGCTCCCATTTTAATGAAGAGAATCTTCAACTCCGAGCGAAATTAGAAGAGACTCTGGTTCAAAATTTAGAGCTTGAGAAAAAGTATGAAGCCCTTAAAAAATCCTTCCACGAGGTGAGAGAGTCCCTCCTCCTTCTCAGGGACTCCTGTAAGAAGAATTATTATCAAATTTCAGATCAACCGGATTGATCTTTTCCTTCTGAAGGTCATAGGAAAGAGAAGCTCTTATTTTGATCGTTGAGAATACCTCCGTGCAGCCTTATCTCTCCTTCGTTTTGCTTCTTGTCTTTTCCTTTTTCTCTTTACAGAGGGTTTCTCATACGCCCTTCTCTTCTTCAATTCTTTTAGGATTCCATCCTTGGCCATTTGGCGTTTTAAAGCCTTAATCGCATTCTCGATCTGATTGTCTTGAACTCGAACCTCCAAGGAACCCCCCTTTCTCTGAGTAGGGTGCTAATCCCAAATGTTTTAAATCATCTTCCTCTGTTCCTTTTTCGTCTGAATCCCCCCTCTTTTCGCTTTTGAGTATGAGCTTGACTCACAATCAAGGTACGATCCATAAAAGTCTTTCCGTTAAATAGAGAGATAGCCCTTTCAGCCTCTGAGGGGGAGGACATCTCTACGAAACCAAACCCTCTTGATCGTCCCGAATAGGAATCGAGCGGAATCTTGACGGATTGGACATTGCCTGCCTCTGAAAAAAGGCTTTTTAGATCTTCTTCAGAAGCACGAAAGGAAAGATTTCCTATATAAAGCTTTTGGTTCATCTCTTTATCCCTCCTTAAAATCGAAACCCCCAGAACTTTTAAGAGTCTCTGGGGGTTCCCAAAAACTTTTCAAAAGTACAGGAGATCAATTAAATTTTTTATTTAATTTATATTCCAAATCCTTTATCGATGTCAAGCGAAATTTTGTTATTATTAAGAAAATATGACCAATAAGAAAAAGTATCATCGTGACCTGAAAAATATT
>CALIBK010000110.1 GCA_938045955.1 uncultured bacterium
ATTGAATCAAATATACTGGATTCCTGCTTCCGCAGGAATGACGACTGCCACCCGATGAATGAAAACGTCATTCCCGTGAAAACGGGAATCCAGAGTGGTTATCTTTAAATAATACCAAGAATCGCTCAATTTAGGATTGAAATATTAATCCTGAAAAGGTAGAGGTTTGTATGAGAATCCGAGTCCCGGGAAGGGTAAATGAGCGAATCTGGTTATTAGGACGAGAAGAATCGGGGGTCTATCTGATTGAAGGGGACAACGAGTCGATCCTCATAAGTGGAGGAATGGGTTATCTTATTCCCGATCTCCTTTCACAATTTAAAGAGTTTGGGGTTCATGAAGAAAGAATCAAAAAGATTCTTATTTTGCACTCCCATTTCGATCACGTTGGAATCATCCCTTTCTTCAAACGACGAAACCCTGAAATAGAGATCTATGCTTCAGAAAGGGCCTGGGAGATTCTCCGGATGGAGAAGGCCATTCTTACTATTAACGAATTCGGTCGAAAAGTTGCTCAACGAGTGGGAAAGGAAGAGGTCTATTCAAACTACGATATTGAATGGAGAGAGGATATCAAAGGCAAGATCATCCATGAAGGTGACCAGATCGATCTTGGAGGGGTAAAAGTTTCAATTATTGAAATTCCAGGTCACTCTTCCTGCTGTATTGCTGCATATCTCCCTGAATGGAAAGCCCTCTTTCCAACAGATGGAGGAGGGATTCCCTTTAATCATACGATTGTGACCTCCGGGAATTCGAATTACTCGAAATACCAGGAGAGTCTTGAAAAACTAAAACCCCTGGAGGTGGAATATTATTGTGCCGACCATTATGGATATGTAACCGGAGAGGAAGCAAAGGAGTTCATTTCTAAAACGATAGAGATGGCCAGGATGAATCGGAAAAGGATGGAAGAGGTCTATCGTTTGACGGGAGATATTGAGTTGGCAGCCAAGAGATTGGTGGATGCTTTCTATCATGCCTATCCCTCCTATTTTCTATCACCTGAGATTTATCTGGAGGTTTATCGTCAGATGATCCGACATATTGCCAGTACCTCCAATGAAACACCTTAGGATCCCTCCATTAATTTAATTTTATCAATATTTTCCAAACTTAAATAACTATGAAGAAGTTCTTGAAGTTTCCATTGGTCTTCCTTCAGAACCTCTATAAACCTTAATCCATATCGATATCCACTGAAGTCAATATCATTGAACTCACTCTTCCATACAATCTCGGCAGAGACTTTAAAATTAGCCAGTTTAAATTCTTTGGGAAATAAAACTGTAATTTTTAAAACCGCTCCGATAGGAAGATCCTGAAGGGAAAAGAATTGAAGCCCGGCTTCACTCAAATTGAGAACCAACGCCCCGTGAGGTTTTGATAGATCCTGACTCTGGTAATCAAGAGGGAGATCTATGGAGACTCTGGGAAATCTTCTTCTTTCAAGGTTCCTTATGGATCTCATTGAATCACCTCATTTAAAATTTCTGCATTTATAATGCCAAATCATCTTTGAATCTTTAACCTCTTAAATTAATTAATATTTTTACTCTCCAAAACCTAAAGGAAAATGATAAAAAAACCAAATTTTGTTAGTCTTTTAGAATTTTTGTTATTTTTCAATCTCCTTCTTGTGAATCCCCCATTCATGAGGCATCTCCTTTCCTTGACAGGGGGCATTCAATTGGCCTACGATTTTGGTAGCTCCTATCGTTGATGAATATGAAAATAGACTTAAAATCGAAATTCATTGGTTCCATGGTTGGCAGTGCCGTTGGAGATGCCATTGGTGAAATTGCTTTTTCCTATCCAAAAAAAGAGAAATTATTGAAAGTGATTGCCCGGGTAAAAGAACTGATCTATACGGATGATACGGCTATGACCATTGGTCTTGCGGAATCTCTCATCGAGAGAAAAGGGGTTGATCAAGAGCATCTTGGAGAAACGTTTCATAAGAATTTCCTTCGAGAACCCTGGAGGGGGTATGCCTCGGGTCCTCCCTCCATTTTCTCACTGGTGAGACGGACAGGAATCTCTTACGTCATTGCAGCGAAAACTCTTTTTGGTGGAGAGGGTTCGCTTGGAAATGGAGCAGCTATGAGAATTGCCCCTGTGGGACTCCTTTTTTATCGGTCAGCTCTCCTTTATGATCAGGCCTGTGCTTCGGCTGAGGTCACCCATGCCCATCCGATCGGAAAAGATGGAGCTGCTATTCAAGCTTATGGAATTGCGCAGGCTGTTTCGCTTGACCCTCAGGAGGGGTTCCCCAGAGAAAGGTTTATCAAAAATCTGATCTCTTTTGCCAGAACCTCTCAAATAAGAGAGAAAATGGAGGAGATCCAAAATCTATTGAATGAAGAGTCCCCTGAGAGAAGAGCTTCGGAAAGATTGGGGCGTTCAGTGGCTGTCCATGAATCCATGCCCTTTGCGATTTACTCCTTTTTACGTTACCCAGAATCATTCGAGGCTTGCCTGTTTTGCTCCATTCTCAATGGGGGAGATCGAGATACCCTCGGAGCCATGGCAGGGGCTCTTTCAGGAGCTTATCTTGGCGTAGAGGCGATCCCTCAGGAATGGCGGGAGAAATTAGAAAATTTAGAAAGAATCGAACAATTAGCCATCTCCCTTTACGAGTTAAGTCAGAATCAATAAATTTCATTGGGGAAAAAAGATTGGTCCATCCGATCAATCCTGACTCTATCCAGATGGATGAAAAGAAGATCAAAGAAAATCTCTATCGCCATGTAGAGACCCTATCTGTTAAAATTGGAGAACGTCATCTCTGGAAGGAGAATTCTTTAAGACAAGCAGAGGATTATATTGATTCTGAATTTAAGTCCTATGGCTATGAGGTCTGGCATCAGACCTATCCTTGCTACGGTCAAAAGGTATCCAATCTCTCGGTAGAGAAAACGGGAATAGAAAAAGGGAGCCTTCTTGTGATTGGTGCTCATTATGATACCGTTCCTGGAACCCCTGGGGCGGATGATAATGCCTCAGCGGTTGCAGGAGTGTTAGAACTTGCGAGACTTTTCCAGATGAATCCCTCTTCCAAGACTTTACGCTTCGTCACCTTTGTTAACGAAGAGCCGCCCTGTTTTGGTTTTTCCAATATGGGGAGTATGGTCTATGCAAATTATTTAAAAGAGCAGAGGACTCCTGTGGAAGTGATGATCTCCCTTGAGATGATCGGTTATTTTCGAGATGAAAGGATCCAGCGATTTCCTCTCCCAGGGATGGAGCTCTTCTATCCCAAGACAGGAAATTTTATTGGAGTGGTGGGAAATATCCCCTCTTATCGCTATGTCCGGCTAATCAGAAATGGGATCCGAAAGCATTCCCGTATGGATGCAAGGTCATTAGCGGCTCCCGAATTTTTTGGAGGAATCAATCTCTCGGATAATTACTCCTTCTGGAGACATGGATACCGGGCTGTGATGGTGACGGATACCTCTTTTTTCAGAAATCCCAATTACCATCAAGACACAGATACGATCGATACACTCAATTTTGAGCGAATGACCGAGGTGATCAAAGGATTATTCTACACCTTATTCACCATTTAGAAAGGAGACTCTATGATTAAGGAGATCAAACTACCCAAACCTATTGAAAAGGGAAGCCTTTCAGTGGAAGAAACACTCCAGAGAAGAAGGTCTGTAAGAGAGTACAAAAAAGGGGCTTTAAGTCTGGGTGAAGTCTCCCAGCTTCTGTGGGCAGGAGGGGGACGAAATCTTTATCGGAGAACGATTCCTTCGGCTGGAGCGACCTATCCCCTTGAGCTCTATCTGGTTTCTGGAGAGATAGAAGGTCTTGAAATGGGCTTTTATCACTATATTGTCTCAAGGCATAGCCTGGAAAAAATGAAGGAAGAAGATTTACGAAGAAGGTTATGTCGTGCAGCTCTGGATCAGAGGATGATCGAGAGGGCACCGGCAAACCTAATTATCGCTGCTGATTACCATAGGACCACAGGCCACTATGGCCAAAGGGGAGTTCGTTATGTTCATATGGAAGTGGGTCATATGGGACAAAACATCTCCCTTCAGGCCGTCGCCCTCAATCTGGGGACCGTGATGATTGGCGCCTTCAGTGATAAAGAGATCAAAGAGATTCTTGGAATCGAGGAGGACCCCCTCTATATCATCCCCGTAGGAAGAGTTTAAAGATTCCCTTTTAATCCGATGGCTTCCGCGACTTCCTGCATTCCTTTGATCGTCTCCTCGATCAATTCGTCCAATCCAATCTGGAGCATGGCTGCTCCCTTTTCAATCACAGAGCGATTCACTCCGGCAGCAAATCGCTTATCCTTCCATTTATTCTTTACGGATTTGACCTGAACATCAAGGACACTTTTTGAAGGCCTGATGAGTGCTGTGGTCACCACGAGTCCGGTCAATTCATCAATGGCATAGAGAAATTTTTCTAAGTCGGTCTTGGGCTCCATCTCCGAGCAGATTCCCCATCCATGAGAGACAGCAGCCCGAATATACTCTTCGGGCCAACCTCGTTCCCTGAGAATCTCAGCGGTTTTCTGGCAGTGTTGATCGGGAAATTTCTCATAGTCGAGGTCATGAATGAGACCGATGATTCCCCACTTCTCCTCGTCCTCTCCTCTCTTTCGGGCAATGTAGCGCATCACTCCCTCTACCGCATAAGCATGTTTTCGAAGACTTTCACTCTCATTATATTGATGAAGAAGTTCTAAGGCCTCCTGACGGGTTGGGATTTTCTCGTCCACGTCCACTCCTCCTCTCTTTTAATGGATATGACGATCTTCAATCTTATTATGGTTTCAAGGGCTGAAAGAATCGTTCAAGCCCTTCCTTCAGCCTCTTTTGGATTCCTTTCTCAAGCACTCCTTCGGGAAGAACAACGGTCACCGAGGGTTTCTCTATCGTCCCCTCGAGTCTTAAAGGGATCGTTTTCCACCCCTTCTCATCTTCCATCAGTCGAGAAAACGTCCACTTTCGATCCAACCCTTTTGAGAGGTCAGGAGAAATTCTCAACTCAATGTTGAGATTGAGTCTCTGGTGAAAATCGACTGTTCCCCTTGGAGAGAGTTTAATGAGATTAGAATTTGCCCACCCATCCAAAAAAATCTTCTCCTCCTTCACATCGAAATGGAAAAGGCCTTCGTCGAAGATAATGTTTTTTATCGCAGGATTTCCAAGGAGGGAAGCAATAGCATCCATGATCCGGGATTGTCGAAAAGAACCTTTTCCTAAACGGGCCACGGCTTTCCCTTTCAAGGTCAGTTGAGGATCCTGATCCAAGAACTGAAGATCTCCTTTGAGGGAACCTTCCGTACGAAATGACCCTTCGGAGAGGAATTGAAGTTCGAGGGGATCAATCCTGAAGATTCCTCCTTTATACTGATAATTCATCCGAATATGATTAAATCTTAAATCCTGATATTTAGCAGAATCGATTGAGATCTGGCCTGAGGCCCGAAGTTTCTCCGACAAACCTTCTTTTTGGAGTGCTCCTCTTTTCCGGGATTCTTCGTCCGAAGGTTTTTTCGATCCTTTCTTAACCTGAACCAGCCCGAGGAGAGTCTGAAGGTCTAATGTTTTGGCATGAAGATCGGCTTTTATTTCTGGCGAAGAGAGGCAGTCTTTTACGTTGGCCGTGAGATGGATCGTATCCCTCTTTATCTGTCCTTGAAGACGCGCATGAAGGACCTGGGGCGTAACCTCCACCTTTCCGGAAATCCTCATCTCCCGTTCTTTTAGGAAAAGTCTTATCTCCTTAAGATAAATTTCTCCATAGTCCATCTGAGGCTTCCCATCGGCTCCAATGGATCCTCTCAACTCACCGTCCAGAATAGCCGAGGCATTGGGCAACTCGTTCTTTTCATCAAAGAAAGAAAGATGAGCATCTCGGATGAGGAGTCTTTCTGAAATAATGGCAAATGGAATCAAATGAGACTTTTGATCCACTGACCGAGGAGAGGAAGTGGTTTTTCTCTCTATAATATCACTAAAATTATATCTCCCATCCTTCCTCTTTATGATATTAATGGTTGGAGATCGAACCTCGATCTTTTTAATGACAAGTTCCTTTCTCAATAAAGGAAGAAGCCG
>CALIBK010000111.1 GCA_938045955.1 uncultured bacterium
CCATCCTCAATTTTGAATCCTTCCGATTGTGATAAAATTGTGATAAATTTTCTCCTAATTTCATCCAAAACCTCAATTCCTTTCCTTAAACTCTCGGGGTAATGGTGAGCATACCTTTGAACCATCTTTCCCATAAAGCTTCCTGAAACGATAAAACCTGTCCCTTGAGTAACCCATGATCCTTCAAGACTTGGAAATGTTTCCAATCCCCTGGCTAACCTCAATCACCCCAACCCTTGCCGCATTATTTTCTAAGTCACAAGTCTTTGGAGATAACGATGAGCTTGAAGAGCAGCCTTGGCACCTTCTCCTGCAGCAATAACAATCTGTTTTTCAGGGACATTGGTTACATCTCCAGCAGCAAATAGACCTGGAATAGCAGTCTCATTGGCAGAATTAACCACGATCTCCCCATAAGGGTTTAATGGAAGGATATCCTTAAATGGTTCCGAATTTGGAATCAGACCGATCTCAATTAAAACACCTTCAACTGATAGTCTTTTTTCCTCTCTTGTTTTTAAATCTCTGATCTTTATTGCTTCAACCTGACTTTCCCCTTCTATCTCTACCACCTCGTGTTCCAAAAAGATGGTTAGATTATGGGCATCTTTTACCTTATCAATGAGAATCCTATCACCCGTCAATGGGGTAATAGAGATAAGATAAATACGCTCAGCTATCTTTACCATATCCTCTGTAGCCTCTAAGGCAGAATTACCTCCTCCGATAATAGCCACCCTCTGTCCCGAAAATAGTGGACCATCACAAATTGCACAATAGGTAACCCCTCTTGCTCTCAGCCTTTCCTCTCCAGGTACATTAAGTGGACGAGGACGTTTCCCTGTAGCAATGATTATGGCCTTTGAACGATAAAGATCGCCCTTATCAGTTCTAATTTCAAATCCTCGATCTAATAAGGATAATGAAATTACCCTATATCCTATCTTTTGCTCAATAGGAAACTGCTTCACCTGCTCTTGGAATTTTTTCATCAGCTCAATCCCTTCGATATACTGGTATCCCATATAATTTTCTATCCCTGAGGTATAAAGAGGTTGACCGCCAAGGTCAAGACTAATAAGGAGAGTATCGATTTTCTTTCTGGCAGCATAGACCGAAGCGGTCATGCCCGCAGGGCCTCCTCCAATAATTATTAATTCATACATAATCAATCCCCTAAAAAGCTTTATTTTATCCTTAATTATAACCGACTCTTAAATTTATCAACAGGTTTCGTAAAGCCTTTTTTATGCCCCCTTCATCAAATGAGTCGAAACTTCTTATGATAATTCGAAGGGGAATGCGGAGGCCGAGAGGATGATGAGGATGAACAAGGAAGAGGTGATCTGGCTCAATGGGTTTTCCTCACTTGAGGAGGCCAGGGAGAAGATAGGAAGAGGGAGATAGGATTCCAGAAGAATTCAAATCATTGTATTATGAGGAAAATTTAAGGAAGGCAGAATAAAGGACTCAACATTTTTGGACCAAAAATGTATTTACAAGTAGATCGCGTTAGAATTTTGTTGGGCATCAGGGGAGAAATGCTTTTATAAGGAGAACAATGATTGTCCGAAAAAGTCTAATTAGAGGATCAAGCATTCCTAAAAAAAGAAGTCCGATGATAAAAAAGAATCCATAAGGTTCAAGACGGGCAAGAAAGGAGCGAATGCTCGGGGGAGAAATTCCCATAAGGATTTTTGAGCCATCCAGAGGTGGTATTGGAATGAGATTAAGAGCAGCCAGAGTCATATTGACATGAGCGAAGGTATAAATGGCCAAAGTTAAGTCTTTGATGGAAGATAGACCGAGCAGTCTATAGGCGAGAAGGGAGAGGAAGGCTAAAAGGATATTTGCAATAACCCCTGCTGATGAGACAAGAATGAGCCCTTTTCTTCGATCAGGGATATTATGAAGATTCACCGGGACCGGTTTTGCCCAACCGAATCCTGCCAAAAAGAGCGTAAGGGTTCCGATCGGATCGAGGTGTTTGAGAGGATTGAGACTCAGTCTTCCAAACCATCTGGCCGTGGGATCCCCTAATCGATAGGCCACCAAACCATGGGCTACTTCATGGATTACCACTGAGTATAGCAAGGGGATGAAAAGAAGTAAAAATGTCAATGGTTCGCTAATCAGAAGTTTTAATAAGCCCATCAAGTTTCTCTTTCTTTACCCTTATTATGGCCATACGAGAGGAGAAATAGCAACAACCCTCAAAATTTTTTCCCCCTGGAAAAAGGATATCCTCCCTCTTGAAAATTCAGAAAGAATAGGGTTATTTTCCATTATCTTTTTAGACCGACCTACGTGAAAATATGAATATGGGACCCAGGAGAGATAAGGTTCGTGCAGGGATAGGGTTTAGCGAAAATCCGGATTCATTTGAATCAGGCAGGGAGGCTACTGCCTCAGCCTTCAGGAGTATGGGTCAGAGGGAGGGGAGTTTGGTTCTCGCCTTCTGTACGAATAGACATAATTATGAGGAGATTTTTGAGGGGATAAGGTCTGAGGCAGGGGAGATTCCGGTGATCGGGGGGCCTGCCATTGGAGTAATCACGAACGATCGGTTAGGTTACGATGGATATCAGGTAGGAGTAGGTATTCTTCCTAAGATTGTTAATTCCGAGGTAGTATCTGCTGGTAGATTAAATGAGGGAGAGAAGAGGGTTGGTATAGAATTGGGTCGTCAAATAGCAAATAAAAGGGGGCCTCAGGAGAAGCTTTTACTTCTTTTTTATGATGCTATCAAATCACCTCCTCCCCATTCACCTGTGGTAAATGTGTCTTCTTATCTTCTTGAGGGATTTGAAAGGGGTTTGGGGGATGAGCCTCCCTTGATTGTAGGTGCAGGGTTAGTGGGAAGTTACAATTTCGATAAGGGAAAGCAGTTTTGTGGATCCCGTGTTTCAGATCAGCAGGCAGTTGCGGCACTTCTTTCAGGGAACTTCTCTGTGTATACGAAGATCATGCATGGATGTAAGCCAATGAGTGATTATCACAGGATTACCAGGGTGCAGGGTCCGATCGTGTATGAGATAGATGGACGGCCTGCAATGGATGTGATCGATGATCTTTTGGGTACTCAGGAATGGCACAGGCGTCTCCCCCTTCTTCTTGTAACATTGGGAGTGAACCATGGAGATAAATACGGTCCTTATGATGAGGAGAGTTATGTGAACAGACTCATCGTTGGAGTTCTCCCGAGGAAGAGGGCGATTGTTCTATTTGAGGCGGATTTTGAGAATGGGACAGAGTTTCAATTTATGAAAAGGAGTTCAGAGCTGATGGAGGAGTCAGCTGAAAGGGTGAGCTGGGAGGTCCTCAATGATCTTAAAAAGAATAAACAACAGCCCTTTTTTTCGCTCTATATTGACTGTGCAGGCAGGACCTCTGCTTATTCGGGTTCAGAAAGGGAAGAGGCTTCTATCGTTCAGAAGATCATTGGAAAAGAAATTCCCCTTTTGGGATTTTACTCCGGAGTTGAGATTGCCCCCCTGTTAGGGAAAAGTCGGGGTCTGGACTGGACAGGGGTAATAATGGTATTGAGCAGGGGCAGGGAAGATGAAGAAAAAGGTTAGGCTTGACGAAGTCCAGAGACTTAAAAAAGAGAGGGTTTATCTCTCGAAGCGGTTAGAGGAGATCTCAAGGGAAGTTGCAAGACTTGACCTTCTTACTTTTACCCTCAGCCAGCAGAAGAGACAGGCAGCTTCGGCTTTCAAGTTGATCAGACTGATGCAGGAGAGAGTTTATCAGGCTACTTCTTTAGAGGATCTCTATCGCACGGTGATTCGGACTGTCGTTTCGGAATTATTTGTGGATGGGGCTGCTCTATTAGAGGGTGATCTTAAAGGCAGGGAGTTTTTGGTGCTGGCTTCGGAGGGTTTTTTGGGAGATCGAAAGGCGATAAGGATAGAAGGAAGGTTTACTGAGAATGAGATTTTTAAGCCAACTTTTTTAAACAGTGAGTCTTCTTTAAATCCATTTCAGAGATTTTTGAAGAAGACCTTTGGATTTCCTTATTTTGTCTGGTCCCCCGTTTCAGAACGAGGGGGTGGGCTGGTGCTTTTTGCTGGGAATCGGATTGAAAATATGATGGAAAAGCAGCCTTTTTCAGAGACAAGCCTTGAGATGTTTGAAGCGATTGCTTCGGTTACCCTTTTGAGAAGGGATAATATTTTAAAGACTCAAAGTGTCCTCATGGAGAGGGAGGAGAGGATTGAATTTTTGGCAGAGATCATCAGGAGCTCACCCTTCAGTATCCTTGCCCTGGATGAGGAAGGGAGGATTACCTATGTGAATCCTTCGGGAGAGAATTTGTACGGTTATTGCGCGGAGGAGTTAATGGGTCAGGAGCTCAGCTTCCTCTATTGCCAGTCCAACTTCAGTGATGTTCGAAAGGAAATTTTTGAAATGGTCAAAGATGGGGTCTGGAGAGGGGAGCTGTTAGGCAGGAATAAGGATGGGGATCTTTTTTATGTGGATTCTTCTTTTTATCAGATGCGTGATCGAAGAGGGAAAGTAATAGCCCTGATCGGGTTTCAGACAGATATTTCGGAGCGGAAGCAGATGGAGAAGGTGATCCGGGAATCGGACCAGAAGTACCATCTGGTCGTTGAGAATGCGAATCAGGGGATTGTGGTAGCCCAGGATGGGATGCTCAAGTTTTGTAATTCAAAGATCATTGAGATGACGGGGTATACTTCTCAAGAGTTGACTTCCAAGCCTTTTATTGAGTTTGTTCATCCCGAAGATCGGGATATGGTGATGGAAAATTATCTCAAGAGATTGCAGGGGAGGGAACTTCCGAGGGTCTATACTTTTCGGGCAATCGACAAGAGAGGATCGATAAGGTGGTTTGAGATCAATGCGACGACGATCCAGTGGGAGGGAAGGAGCGCCACCCTGAATTTTTTGAGCGATGTGACGGAGCGGGTGAGGATGGAGGAAGCCCTTCGCCACAACGAGGAATATTTTCGAGCCCTCATAGAGAATTCGCTTGATGTGATTTTTCTCTTTGACAGGAATGGAAGGATCCGTTATACGAGTCCCTCCTGTTTTAAGGTGATAGGATATCGACCCGAAGAGTTTTTGGAGGAGAATTGTTTCAGCCACATCCACCCTGCTGATTCCTCGAGGGTTCAGGATTTGATCCAGAGATTGATGGAGGAGCCAGGAGCAACGATAAGGATGGAGTTTCGTCTCCGTCATCGGGATGGCTCCTGGAGGTGGATGGAGGCTTTTGCTCGGAATCTTCTTCATATCTCATCGATCCAGGGGATTGTGGTCAATGCCCGGGATATTACGGAACAGAGGTTGGCTGAGGAGGAGGTCAATACGCTCCAGGAGCAGTTCAGACAGTCTCAGAAGATGGAAGCTATTGGAAGACTTGCCGGTGGGATTGCCCATGATTTTAATAACCTTCTTTCGATCATCCAGGGCTATAGTGATCTCTCTCTTCTTAACCTTGAGCCTGGAGATCCCCTGAGGGAGAACATTGAACAGATTCGTCAGGCAAGCCGGAAGGCCTCCGATCTCACCCGTCAGCTTTTAGCCTTCGGTCGGCGTCAGGTGATGGAGATGAGGGTCTTCGATCCCAACCATCTTCTCAAGGATCTTGAGAAGATGTTGAAGCGGGTGATTGGTGAGGATATTGAGCTTGCGATTATTACAGGAGAGGGGGTCGGAAGGATCAAGGCAGACCCGGGTCAGGTGGAGCAAATGATTTTGAATCTGGTGGTCAATGCCAGAGATGCCATGCCCTCCGGAGGAAAACTCACCATTGAAACAGCGAATGTGAAGTTAGACGAAGCCTATGCGAAGGGCCATATTGGGGTAAAACCCGGCGATTATGTGATGCTTTCGGTCAGTGATACAGGGGAGGGGATGACTCCGGAGGTAAAGGAGCGGATCTTTGAGCCTTTCTTTACAACAAAGCCTAAGGGAACGGGTTTGGGGCTTTCCACTGTCTACGGGATTGTGAAACAGAGTGGGGGAAACATCTGGGTCTACAGTGAGCCTGGTTCTGGGACAAGCTTTAAGATTTACCTCCCACGGGTGGATGAGCCTCTGGAGGAGGATGTGGAGGTTTCGAGAGAGGAGGAGCTTCCGAGGGGGGATGAGACGGTTTTGATTGTGGAGGACGAGGAGGAGGTTCGAAAGATTGCGGTAGCGGTCCTTCGGAGACAGGGCTATAGAGTGCTTGAGGCACCCCAAGGAGGAGATGCCTTTTTGATCTGTGAGAAGTATGAAGGACCGATTCACCTGATGCTCACCGATGTGGTGATGCCCAGGATGGATGGAATGGAGCTTGCCGAAAGGCTCTTATCCATGCGGCCTGAGATGAAGGTCATTTTTATGTCAGGATATGCGGATCATGCCATTTTGAGACACGGGATATTGAAGGAAGGGATGGAATATATTCAGAAACCCTTCACTGTTGAAGGACTTGCAAGAAAAGTGAGAGAGGTGCTGGAGAAAGAGAAGAAGATAAAAAAATCCAATTGAATCCTACTTTCCCTCCTTTAACAAAATTATCCTCATTGACCACTTTTTGATTTAAATCAAGGAAAAAAGGTTTCAGGGAATTTATATTTATTTTAAGTCTAAATTGAGCGATTTTTCGTCATAGACTGAATCAAAGATACCGGGTTCCTGCTTTTTGGAGGAATGACGGGCACCGGCCAATGAATGAAAATGCCATTCCCATAAAAAAGGGAATCCCAAAACTAAGAATCGCTCAGTTTAGGTTAAAAATACTCTAAGGGAGGATTGAAACACGATGAAACGAAAGATTGTTCAGATTGACGAAGAGAAATGTACAGGGTGTGGACTCTGTATCCCGAATTGTGCTGAAGGGGCCCTTCAAATCATCAATGGAAAGGCAAAACTTATCACTGATAAATTGTGTGATGGTCTCGGGGCCTGCCTCGGACACTGTCCTGAAGGGGCCATCCGGATCATCGAGAGAGAGGCTGAAGAATTTGACGAAAAAGCCGTAGAGATTCATCTTCACCACAAGAGGGATATTTCCTCCTTTTCTCCATTGGATTCAGAAACGACTGGATGCCCTTCCTCCAGAGTCACGGAGTTTCACGTTTCCCAACGGGAGAGTGAATCCAGTGTGAAAGTTTCTTCTCAATCACACCTTACTCAATGGCCAGTTCAATTGAAATTGGTGCCGGTTAATGCTCCCTATTTCAAGGATGCTGACCTATTGGTTGTGGCCGACTGTGTTCCTTTTGCCTATGCTAATTTCCATAAGGATTTCCTTGACGGGAAAGCGGTGGTCGTGGGATGTCCAAAGCTCGACGATATTCAACTCTATAGAGAAAAACTGGCGGTGATTTTTCAGAGAAATTCTATTAGAAGTGTCACTCTCCCGTTTATGGAAGTCCCTTGCTGCTATGGATTGGTAAAGGCCACAGAGAATGCAATCGAGGCCTCCGGTAAAAACATTCCTTTTAAGAAGGTGAAGATTGGAATCCGTGGAGAGATTAAATCTGACTGATGGATTACTCCCTCCGACTTATTCTTCTTGACTCCAAAAAGGTTTCATCCTATTCTTTCTTTCACAAGATTTTGAGGGCTCAACTGATTTTTTAGCCAACGAAATCCTCATGAGGACTCCTCTTAGCTGGAGGAAGAAGAAAGGAGGGGAATGGATGGGAGAAAGACTGGCTTATTATGAGCTAAGGGAACGAATAGCCATTGTCACCATTGATCATCCTCCCATGAATGCACTGGATATGCCTACTCGAGAGGCCATTTATGATGTATTTGTGGAGCTTGATCATCAGAGGGAGGAGATCAGGGGGGTAATCTTATGTGGCGCAGGAGAAAAGGCATTCGCTGCGGGAGCGGATATTAAATCGTTTTTGGAATTGACCCCGGAGGTAGCCAAGAGGCGGCTTACCCGTAGTCATCAGATTTATAAGATGATCGAAGATTTTGAGTGGCCTGTGGTCGCAGCCATCCATGGGTTCTGTTTAGGGGGTGGATTGGAGCTGGCCCTCTGTTGTGATCTCCGGTATGCAGAGGAAAATGCAAAGTTTGGATTCCCAGAAGTGAACCTTTCTGTATTCCCCGGGAATGGAGGGATCTGGCGTTCGATGTACCATTTACCCTTAGGGAAGTTAAAGGAGTTGGTTTATAGCGGAGAGATCATCGGGGCTGAAGAGGCATTTCGCCTCGGATTTGTGGAGAAGGTGGTCCCTGCAGGGAAAAGAATAGAAGCCTCTATGGAGTTTTTTTCGAAGGTGATGGAGAAGGGCCCTCTTGGAGTGAGAGCGGCAAAGAAGGTGATCAATCGGGTGAGGGATATGAATTTAAGCCATGGACTTGAGCTGGAGTCTGATCTATGGGCGGGTCTTACGGGCACTGAGGATATGAAAGAGGGGGCAAGGGCCTTTATCGAGAAGAGAGCCCCCCAATATAAATGCCGTTAAAGGGGAGAATGAATCACCTGGATGAGATTATTTTGCGGGTAAAAAAATTTGTCATGGTTAAAGTTTTGTGATAAGGTTTTCCAAAATTGTGTGAAAAAGAGAAAAGGATAAAAAGAATGGAAGAAATTCTAAAAGGAAAGACACTTTTTCTTGATCTGGTCCAGGTGGCTTTTGTCCTTACAGATATTCATTCCAGGATCCTATACGCCAATCGCTTTACCGAACGTCTCTTCGGTTATTCCCGAAAGGAAATGGAAGGCGAACGGATTCGGCTCTTCTTCCTCGAAGAAGACTTAACCTACTTTCTCCCTAATATCATCTATCTTACCCTCTATCAAAATGGTTTTGATGGAGAGATTCTTTTAAAACAGAAGGACGGGAAGAAGGTTTTTGTCCATCTCAGCACGGCTTCATTTAAGGAAGGAGGAGAATCTTTCTTGACGTTTTCTTTCCATGAGATTCAGCGATTAAAGATGGTGGAGCGAGAAAAACTCTTGATGGACCATTGGGCAAGTCTTGGCCTGATGATTGAAGAGATTGCCCATCAGATTCGGAATCCGATTGTTTCACTGGGAGGATATGCGAAGCGTCTTACTCGAGGGCCTTCGTCGCCCGGGGATAAAATATATCTAAGTCGGATTCTTGAAGAAACCAAGAGATTGGAACAAATGATTCAACGTTTAGAAGAGGTCATTTTAGTTCAGAAGCCGGTGCTCAAAAAAGAGGGAATTCTTGAGGTGATTGGAGGAGCAATTCAAGATTTATCCAACGAGGCGAGATCCAAAGGAATCTCCATAAAGTTGGAGACAAAATCCCTTAAAGGAGGAGAGGCGTTTTTAGTGGACAGGGGATTGATCACGAGGGCTCTCTCCCATCTCATAGAGAATAGCATTGACGCAATTTTGAATAAATCGCCCAAGAGGGAGAAAACCATTCGCATCACGGTCACCACCCGGGATGGAGATGCCTTGATTTCCATTCGAGACCAGGGGGAGGGAATTCTCAAGAGGAATTTACATCACCTTTTTGATCCCTTTTTCTCAACCCGACCTGATCGAATCGGATTAGGGTTGACTTTTGTAAAGAGGGTAATTGAGGGACACGGAGGAAAGATTCATATTGAAAGTGTGCAAAGGGAGGGAACGACAGTAACCCTCATCCTTCCTATGGAAAGGAGGCGTCAAATTAGGCGGGAATGGCTCTCTCCGGAAGCTCAGCGTTTTCAACACTTCTCGTGATTTAGAGGTAGAGATGGAAAGGAAAATAAAAGAAGCCTTTTTCAAACAGGTAGATCATGAACCTTTTGCAAAGAAGTTCGGAATGAGGCTGGTGGATCTGGATGATGGATATTCTAAGGTCGAAATGAAGTTTACTTCGGATATGGAGAATCTCTTCGGGATGGCCCATGGAGGAGCTGTCTTTGCCGTCATCGACGAGGCCTTTGAGACAGCCTCTAATTCTCACGGGACTTTAGCTGTCGCCTTGAACATGAATATTACCTACCTTTCTTCCCCATCCCCTGGAAGCTTATTGATTGCTGAGGCCAGGGAATGTCATCGGACTCAACGAACCGCGCTTTACGATATTCGAGTAACTGAGAATGGAGAGAGATTAATTGCTACCTGTCAGGCCCTTGTTTATCGAAAAGGGACTCCACTTCCTTTTTTAAATCATCCCTGATATTCAACTCTTTCCTTCCCGGGGAACGAATCTTGGTCCCGGGGAATCCCTCAAATGAAGGATGGGAACCATTTTGGCCTGTTAGGGATATTTTCGAAACCCTGAGAACGCCGATGGAATATGAAGTGGAGTACGAAACGATTGAATGACGGATTAAGGCCTGGTGTTGACATCCTTTTTTTACGGGTTAAAATAAGTATGGGTTTGTAATCCATCTATTGGAAGGAAGGGCATGGAGAGGGGATTGCTGGAAGTGAAGGTGATGGGGGTTGTGATTGATCCAAAGGCCTCTAACCCAGTGGTTATTCTGGTAGACCTTGCAGGAGAAAAGGCTCTGCCAATATGGATCGGGGTCTTCGAAGCCGAAGCCATTTCAAGGGGGATCGAGGATGTGGTAACCCTCAGACCCATGACTCATGATCTTATGAAGCAGATCTTGGATACCTTTAAAGTCACTCTTAAAAGAGTGGTGATCTATGATATAAAAGATAATACATTTTATGCAAACCTCTATTTAAATGTAGATGGAGATGAAGTCGTGGTGGATAGCCGTCCGAGTGATGCCATAGCCCTTGCTGTTCGAACAAGGTCACCTATCTTTATCACAGGTCCTGTCTTGGAAGCTACCAAGAGCTTGGGAATGATTGCCCAGAGATTTTTAGAAGAGAAGGACGAATTAAAAGAGATTATCGAAAAGATGAAGCCAGAGGATTTTGGTGAATATAAAATGTAAAAGATTATAATTAAAAATCTCCCACTTAAGACAATTTGTCAAAACAAATGAGTTCAAGAATAACCCCTTTTCAGGGGTTTTTTTGTTTTTAAATTCAACAAATTACAGAGATCCTTATAGAAATTAAAATTGGCATATAA
>CALIBK010000112.1 GCA_938045955.1 uncultured bacterium
TCGTTCCTTACCTTTCACCCCTAATGTCAACTATGGTGAAGTAAAGGGGGGATCGGGACGAATCGACTCCTCTTTTAAGAATCTCTCGAGAGCTTTGTAAAGGACACACTTTGTAAATCGGGACCAGCAATTCTCTCTTGAACAATGGCTGGTCTCCTCGTTTCCATCCAGTCGGATGGTGTGATATTTACATTCGAGGCAGTGTTTAATAATCATAAAAACCTCCTGCGATAATAAAAGGGTTCAAGGGGTCAAGTAAAAAAGTAAGGCCGTGCCGAAGTGCTGCTGTGCTGAAGTGCTGCTGTGCTGAAGTGCTGCTGTGCTGAAGTGCTGCTGTACGGCGGTCCTGCAGTGCTGAGATCTTAGCAAGGGCTCGCATAGGCAAAGGACACTGGTAATATACAGAAGAATCAGGAATCTGCTGAAGAATTGCTATCCTGGTTTTCGGGGTCGTTCTGCTGATTGGCTTCGAGGTGGCGATTGTTAAGAGCGATCATCAATTTTTCAAGACGTTTTGAATGATAGTCAAAATTTCTCTGGAGGTTTCGAATCGCTGCGATATGTTCTTCCATCTGGTCGAGAATGTCTTTCATTTTTACCCCTCAAAAAATTAAGTTTTGCAGTACTGCAGTTTCAAAGTGCTGCCGTTTCCCAGTGCTCTTGTTTTTTAATGTTTCCGTAACAACCTTTTTAGTGAAAATATTTCTCACCTAAATTGAGCGATTTTTCGTTATTCATTGAATCAAATATACTGGATTCCTGCTTCCGCAGGAAAGACAACTACCAATCAATAAATGAAAACGGCATTCCCGTGAAAACGGGTTAGGTCTCAATAAATTATTTAAAAATTTGAATAGGCTACCGCCGGTTCGAATTTTGGAAAATTCGATTGATAAGAGTCAACAGATTGAATTTTAAATACCACATTGAATGTGGGTTAAAAGTTATGTGTTAACCTGTGCTGTTGTGCTGCCGTATTGCAGTTTTTATTATTGGATCAAAAAATTTAATATAATTATTTTTCCTTCCTTTTAAATAAGCGATAAAACCATTAATTAGACTTTTAGTTTTCTTTGCCTGATCATATGCTTCTTTGAAATCTTCTTCTGAGATATATTTTTGATCGAAGGCCACATAAAGGTGACTTTGTAGTTCAGCACTTGAGGCCGATGAATAATCAAAAAATCGAATTATTTCTTTTTTAGATTGCCTATCAAATCCTTCAGCAATATTTGCCATAATCGATACTGCTGCCTTCTGAATTTGACTACATAATCCATAGTCTCTTTTAAAAGGATCTCTTCTTGTAAGTTCATTAATTTGTTTTGCCAACTCCCTTGCCTCCTGCCATCCTTGAATATCTTCAAATCTTTCTATTTTCATTTCCTATACTTTCACTGCAGCACTGGATTACTGCAAAACTGCAGCACATTATTTAGGCGACTTTTTCGAGCATGGAGTAGTGGAGTTCGACCTCAGGTTGATAGCCAATCAGGTTCAGAAGGATTCGAACCCGTTCTCTATCCGAAACCCAGCGGTCAAAGATCCCGATTAAATCTTTCAAAGGACCACTTGTGATTCTCACCAAATCGTTGGGTTTAAAATCTCGCCTTATCCTTACGATGTTTCTTTCATCGGTCCTATTTTTAATAATCACGATGACTTCGTCAGCTAAAGGAACAGGATAACCTCCAAACCCAAGGACACATTTTACACCCCTTCCCCAACGGACCAGCGGATAATTCACCTCAAGGTCAAACCTTCCAAAAATATAACCCGGAAATAGAGGCCTTAACTCCTTACTGACTTTCCCATTACGATAGACAAAGGATTCGATCAGAGGGCTGAAGATCTCGACTCCTTTATTGGAAAGGTAGTTTGTTGCCTCTTCTTCTTTTTTAGGTTTGGTTTGAATGACGTACCACTTTTCCATCTTTTTTTTTCAGTAAAGAGTAAGGAGTAGGGATGAGGGGAAAACTCCTTACCCTTTTATTTAATATCTTTTGTAATATTTGTAGTAATATTTTGAGTAATAACTTGATGTTCTGAGATCGACCTGGTTAAGGACGACTCCTAAAATTTTCTGGGAATCGATGGACTTGATCGCCCGCTGGATAGTTTCGCGAGGTGTCCGATCGGCCAGAACCACCAGAATAATCCCATCGACCAGCTTTGAAAGGAGCGAAGGCTCACTGGTCGAGACAATGGGTGAGGAATCGATCAGGATATAGACGGAATCTCCCAGGGCCTTGAGGGAGGTAAGAAGTTCTTCCATTCTCTTTGAACCAATGAGTTCGGCAGACTTAGGGGTAGAAGGTCCGGAGAGAATGACCTGGAGATTCTCAGTTCCCGAATCAAGAAGAATATCTGATAGGGGAACACCATCTGAGAGATAATTTGAGAGTCCTTTTGAGCTTTGAAGCCCCTCAAAATAGATTCCTTTCTTTCGGAGATCTCCATCTATAAGAATGGCCTTTTTATGGATCTCCATGGAGATCGCCTTCGCCAGATGGATCGCTACAGTTGTCTTTCCTTCCCCTGGAATGGCACTCGTAATCAGGATGGTATGAGGAGGATCGGGAAGACGATGAAAGATCTGAGTTTTAAGCTTTCGAAACTCCTCTGTCGCATAGGCATTCAACGAAATGAGTTCAAAGGTAGTCTTCTCCTCCCGAGGAAGTTCGAGCTCTTTAATCCTTTCCCCTCTTTTCTTTGGAACAGGTTCGACCTCTCGAGAAGAAACGATCTTTTCTTCAAATACTTTCAGAGGAGATCGCTCTTTTTCGGACTTCTTCTTTTCTTCTTCCGCCTTTTCAAGGGCACGATAGACTCGACTCATCTCAAAACCTCGCAGAGTGCTAAGCGCAAAGCGCATAGCAACTATAAATTTATGAGGTCAGGAGGAGGATAAACATTTTAATAAATTGTAATCCCCGATAAGCCTCCTGATATAGAAACTGGAAATACCCCATCGTATATAAATATAGAAAACCAATGACTCCTCCTATGAGGGATAAGGAAAAAAGGATCCATTTGCCGATTGATTTAGGCTTTGCCTTCAGTTGAAGATCGGCAGAGACCTCTCGAACCGATTTTTCATCCACCACCTTTTGATCCAGTGCAAACCCATTGAGGAGAGCATTGTCACAGATAATATTAATCAATCGGGGAATCCCTCCAGACTTTCGATAAATCTCTTTAATCGCTTTTTCTGTAAAAATTGGTTCTGTGGCGCCCGCTATTCTCAACCTCTTTTCGATATACTCTCTGGTCTCTTTAAAAGAAAGGGGAGAGAGTTGAAATCTCAGATTGATTCTCTGCCTCAACTGTCGAAATTCGGGTTGAGAAAGGGTCTTATCGAGTTCGGGCTGTCCGACCAGAACGATCTGAAGGAGCTTTGACCTCGATGTTTCGAGATTCGAAAGCAGTCTGATCTCTTCGAGGAGCTCTGGTTTTAATCCCTGAGCCTCATCCACAATCAGTACCACCCGTTCATCCCTCTTGTAAGCATTCAGGAGGTAACGATGAAGATGGTGGAGATATTCCCCCTTCGTCTGTCCCTGAACCCTTACCCCCAGGTCTTTCAGGATATACTGGATGAAGTCATTCACCGTGAGTTTAGGATTAAAAAGAAAAGCAGTCCGGGTATGGTTGTTCCCATCGAGTTTTTCAAGAAGGTAATGGAGAAGGGTTGTCTTTCCGGTCCCCACCTCACCGGTAATGACAATAAATCCTTTCTTCTCCCTAACTCCATAAAGAAGCTGGGCCAGAGCTTCCCGGTGACTTTCCCCCAGATAGAGATAGTCAGGGTTCGGGGTCACATTAAATGGATTCTCTTTTAAGCCGTAAAAGGATTCATACATCTTCAAAATCTCGCAAAGAGCTTAGAGCAAAGCGCATAGCAAAAATTGATCTAACCTAAATTGAGCGATTTTTCGTCATTCATTGAATCAAATATACTGGATTCCTGCTTCCGCAGGAATGACAACTACCAATCAATAAATGAAAACGTCATTCCCGTGAAAACGGGAATCCAGAAGGGTTATCTTTAAATA
>CALIBK010000113.1 GCA_938045955.1 uncultured bacterium
TTTGGAATTGCCAGGCAATCCATCTTCTGGAGAGGTTTTGCGTTATGTAAGTTATCAGGGGGAATCCCGGAGGGTGACCAGGGATTGTCTGATTGTTTATGGTGGGAATCGTTATTCTGTTCCTTACATTTATTCGGGTCAGGATGTTTGGGTAAGGGTGAGTCGGGGCTTAAGCTTATGGTTTATGGTCAGGCGGGTAAACTTATCTGTAGTCATACCCTTAGGCCGGGTCAGGGGCATTTTGTGATTGATAGGGAGCATTATCGTGGGTATATCCGTAATTGTGATCGTGAGTCATTTTTGGTTGTATCTGAGAGGCTCAGGCAGAGGTTTACTCATTATGATAGGATTGAGGATTTTCTTTTGGTCTCAGGGCACAGAGGAGGACCAATGCCAATTACAATATCTCTATGATCTGGAGGTTGTTTGAGGATTTTTCGGATGAGGATTGCCGAAGGGCTATGGATGAGTCTCTTCGTTATAATTGTTTTTCTTATGCCTTTTTGAAGGGTTTTCTTTCTTCGAGTGCAAAGGTGGTGGTTGATCTTAGGAGTTGCTTATCTTTGAGGGAGTTTTCTTCATCAGGGGTTGCTGTAAGGAGGGGGCTCAGGGAGTATCGGCTATGAGTCTTGATCAGAGTATAGGGAGTATTGTAAGGTATTGTCGTTGCCTGTGGTGGCTTTGTGTTATGAGAGGGAGGCTGAGGCAGCGGCAAAGGCGAAACTAACTTATCAGGAGTATCTTTATCGGGTGCTTCAGCAGCAGGTGGTTGTGAGGGTATAGTTCTATTAATACGAAGCTGAAGAAGGCTAATTTTCCATTTATCAAGATCCTTGAGCAGTATGATTTTAGTTATCAGCCGCAGGTGGATGAGAGAGTGATTCGGGAGCTTGGGAGTTTAAACTCTCTTTCACAGGCTAAGAATATTATTTTTATTGGGCCTCCTGGGGTGGGCAAGACCCATCTGGCTGTGGCCTTTGGAGTGATAGCGGCGAGGGCAAGAAGGGGGGTTAAGTTCTTTGTGGCAGAGGAGCTTCTTAGTGAACTCATCCTGGCGGAGGTATCGAGGAGACTTCCTCAATTATCGAGTAGTCTTTCTCGGATCGATCTTCTGATTATCGATGAGTTAGGGTATGGGAGTTTTTCAAAGGAGGCCTCAGGTCTTTTCTTTAAGCTGATTTCGAAGCGTTATGAGAAGACCTCTACGATTATTACCTCTAATAAGCCTTTTGAGGAGTGGGGAGAGATTTTTAATGATGATGTGGTTGCAGCAGCTATTCTCGATAGGCTTTTGCATCATTGTTATCCCTTTTTGATTCAGGGCAAGAGCTATCGGCTAAAGGAGTTAATGGGGAATAAAAAGGTGTAAGGATGGTTAAGATCAGTATCATGGATAATTCTGTGGTCACAAAGGGGTGGACTAAAATTCGTGAAACTTGACATTACAAAAAGTCCACAAATGATCCTTACGTAACAGACATATAAAAGGAGTCCTCTTAAAAAGTTCTTAAAAAGACCACCTCTCCGGTCTCTAAATTCCTTAATTTTTCAGAGCTCCCATATAAAAGAGTCTTGACAAGTCAATTTAATATAACTATAATAGTCAAAAAAGGAGGTCATTTTATTGATAAAAATTACAGCTATTTCAAAGTTAAAGGCACATCTGAGTGAATATCTAAATCAAGTCAAAGGGGGAAATGAAGTATTGATTACGGATCGTGGGAAACCAGTGGCGCGACTGGTACCTATTTTGCGTAGAAAATCCGTAACGGAATCTATGGCCAGGATGGAAAAACAGGGATTACTCAAATTGGGATCAGGGAAGCTTCCAAAAGATTTTTGGTCCATGCCAAGACCAGAGGATCCCAAGGGGCTCATCCTAAAAGCCCTTCTTGAAGAAAGAGAAGGTGGACGATGAGATTTTGGGACTCTTCGGCCATAATTCCCCTGTGCGTCAAAGAAAAGACGTCTGAAGCAATTCGACGTTTAATTAACATAGATGAGGAGATTATTGTCTGGTGGGCTACGAAAATAGAATGTCTTTCAGCTCTCGCCCGCAGGCGACGAGAAGAAATTCTCGGTACAGATGCAGAAATGAAAGCGAAGGCCATCCTTTCTACTTTGGCGGAAGTGTGGTCAGAAGTAGAACCCAGCGAAATGGTTCGTCAACGGGCAGAAAGACTTTTATCTGTGCATCCTTTAAAATCTGCAGATTCATTTCAGCTTGCTGCTGCTCTGATCTGGGCTCAGGAGAGGCCACAAAACTTGGAGATAGTCTGTTTAGACCAAAACCTCCGTGAAGCTGCTCATAAAGAAGGTTTTAAAGTCCTCCCCTAAGAGAGAAGGAGAAATTTTTTCATATCCATCTTTAAAAAAGAGCAATTCCCCAGAAGTTCTTCCTTACTTTACTCATTATCGCATTATCGGGGTCAGGCAAAAATAATTAACCGTTAACAGAGCGGGGCAACCATGGAAATGAGGTCATATATCAAGAAAACCAGGGATTCATTATCTAGGGGGGGACTCTATCATGTCATTGCCCGAGGGAATAGAGGGCTTAAGGGTCTTTCGGCATGATCAAGACTACAGCCTTTTGGCGGAAGGGTCTCTCAGCCTGAGGCTGATCCGCCTCTGGCGGAAGGGAGAGGAAGTCGGTTGCTGAGATCTGTCGGGAGCATCAGATCAGTCAGGCTCTTTATTATCGGTGGCGGGACAGATTCTTGGAAGGGGGTAAGAGGGCTTTGGTGAATGGGGTTTCGGATGATCATGGTTACAAGGCGGAGATTGAGAGGCTTCAGAGGATCATTGGAAAGCAGGCGATTCAGATAGAGATATTAAAAAAACGGAGGAGCTGTTCAGCAAATCCGTGTTTCGCCACGACCGGCTCGCAGAGACTAAGATTGGCGAAACGTGAGGGGCTGGAGTTCATGAAGAAACTTTCGAGATCCGGGAGAGAATAGGGGTATCGCCCCTGAGGTGAACTCCCCTCCTAAACTTCTCTTTCCTTGCTTGGGAGCCTGGTCTTCAAAGGTTTGGCATTAACTCTACCTTCGAAAGAGTGGATACCTTTCCTAACTCCCAAATAAAGTTCCTCGTTCACAAGGCGGGGCTTATAACTACATTTAAATACTTCACCCCCAAAAAAGGGGTAATTTATTCCCCTGTTGAATTCGATTCTGGGAATATCACTTTTCGATTTTGAATTGTATAAATCTTTACATTTACTCCATATACCTCTCTGATGTTTTCTTCGTTAAGGATAGTGATATCGCCGGAGGAAAAGATCTCACCCTTTTTCATCATAATTATCCTGTCTGCATAGGTTGAAATAAAATTTAAATCGTGGGTGGTTATTAACGAAGTGATCCCTTCTCTTTTAAGATCGCTGATAAGCTTCATCACTTCTACCTGATTGGCCAAATCGAGATTATTGGTCGGTTCATCTAGAAGAAGAATCTTTGCCTCCTGGGCCAAAGCCCTCGCAATGATTACCTTCTGGAGTTCCCCTCCACTTAATTCAATGAGCATCTTTCCTACAAGGTGGCCTAGGTTTAATTTATCCACAATCTTGCGAACGACCTCTATATCTGTTTTGTCAGGAGACCATCTGATATAAGGGATTCTACCCAGCAAAATGGCATCTTTTACGGTCAAGGGAGGAAGATCGCTCATCTGAGGTACATACCCAAAGAGTTTAGCTACTTCCCTTGGTTTAAGTTCTTTGATGTTTACAGATTCTACAAAGATTGCCCCCTCAGGTTCAAGGATTCTTCCCAAACATTTCAAAAGAGTGGTTTTCC
>CALIBK010000114.1 GCA_938045955.1 uncultured bacterium
TTCCTCAAGAAATAAAGAAGGAAGAGGCCAAACCCATTCTTGAGGCTAAAGAAGAAAAACCGGTTCCTCCTCCAGCCGTAGTAAAAAAACCAGAAGATCCTATCATCGGTGAGAAGGTCTATACAGGAAGAAGAATCTCTCTTGATTTTAAAGATGCCGACATTAAAAATATCCTTCGATTGATTGCAGAGGTCAGTAATTTTAATATTATCACTTCTGACGATGTCACCGGGAAAATCACCATGAGACTGGTCGATGTGCCCTGGGACCAGGCGTTGGATGTGATTCTACAGTCTCGAAATCTTGGAATGGTTCAAGTCGGCAATGTCATTCGAATTGCTCCCCGGGAGACTTTGAATAAGGAACAACAAACGCTCCTTGAAGCCAAGAGGGCGAAAGAAAAACTGGAGGATTTAGTGACCGAACTTATTCCGGTCAATTATGCCACTGCCAAGGATATTGTTCCACAGATAAAAGGAATCCTGAGCGAGAGAGGGGACGTAAAGGTTGATGAAAGAACAAATATATTAATCGTAAAGGATATTCCTAAGAATATTAGCCCCATTAAAGATTTGGTAAAGGTGCTGGATAAAAAGACTCCCCAGGTGTTGATCGAGGCCAGGATTGTGGAAGCAAACTTGACTTTCCAGAGAGAGTTGGGGGTGAAATGGGGATTCCAGCTTGGCGGGGGGAAAGCAACTGCAGGAGGAGGTATTGAAAGTTCAACCCTTGGAGAGCCGACAAGAGAGATCGTAGATCTCAGTGTGAAACCTCGAGCTGGTACAGGAACTGCCGGGGTTATTGAATTTCTCTTTAGTCGAGGCACAATTCAGCAGTTAGATTTTGCAATCTCTGCCCATGAAAATAAAGGGGACGTAAAGATTATTTCAAGCCCCAAGATCGCCACCCTAAACCACAAAGAAGCCTATATTGAACAGGGACTCAGAGTCCCTTATATTAAATATACAGCTGAAGGAACAGCGACGGTGGACTTCATCGAAGCGAACCTGAAACTCACAGTAACACCCCATGTGACAAATGATGGACATATCAAATTGAGCATTAAAGTTAAAAAGGATGCCCCTGATGAAAGTATAAAAGTTTTAGGAACCCCCAGTATTGATAAGAAAGAAGCTGCCTCCGAAGTCCTCGTTAGAGATAATGGAGTAATTGCCATAGGAGGAGTCTATTCCATTTCAAAATCCGATGGGAAGGAAGGAATCCCTCTATTTAATAAGATTCCTCTCCTGGGATGGCTTTTTAAGAGAGAAGCCAAGGAGGATTCTCGAAAGGACCTATTGATCTTTATTTCTCCTAAAATTATTAAGGATGAGGTTTAAAAATTAGATTCTAAAGAGACCGATACATTTCTGAATCGAAGGGATTTGATGCTGGATAAGGTAGCGTTTGATTCCTTCGATGACTTCAATGGCTGTGTGAGGATTAATAAGATTTGCTGTGCCAATTTGAATGGCTGAGGCTCCTGCAAGAATAAATTCCATGGCATCCTCAGCCTTTCGAATTCCTCCCATTCCTATAACCGGGATTTTAACCGTCTGACAGACCTCCCAAACCATTCTTAAAGCAACGGGCTTGATCGCAGGCCCGGAGAGCCCTCCAATGATATTCCCAATTTCAGGTTTCAGAGTGTGAATATTGATGGCCAGGGCTTTAAAGGTATTGATCAAAGAGATGGAATCGGCTCCTCCTTCGGCTGCGCTTCTTGCAATCGTTGAAATATCTGTGACATTGGGTGAGAGTTTCACCATCAGATGGAGTTTAGTGACTTTCCTTACTTTCTGAACCAATCGGAAAGTCATTTTGGGATTTGTGCCAAAAACGATTCCTCCTTTTTTTACATTCGGGCAGGAGATATTCATTTCAAGGCCTGAAATTCCTGGAAGATCGTTAAGCCTTTGAGCCAATTCAACATATTCTTGCTCCGTATATCCAAAGAAATTAATAAAAAGGTGAGTCTTTATTTTCCTGAGATAAGGAAACTTATCGATAATAAACTTATCCAGCCCAGGATTTTGAAGACCAATGGAGTTGATCATCCCGCCCTCGGTCTCAAAAATTCTTGGGGGGACGTTTCCAATCATGGGTTTGAGAGAGATTCCTTTAGGGATGATAGCCCCTAACTCATTTAAATCAAAAAAATCTTCATACTCCTCGGCAAATCCAAATGTTCCTGAGGCAGCGATCACAGGGTTCTTAAGTTTTATCTTTCCGAGAGACACGGAAAGATCATGGTTTTTTTTAGAAATCATAAGACTCCCATTCAATCTCTTTAAGATTAAACACAGGGCCTTCTTTACAAACTCTTCGATAAGGGTTATTTGGGTCTATTGTTTTTACGACACATCCCCAGCAGGCACCCAAGCCGCATCCCATTCGACTCTCTAAGGAAGCCTGGACGAACCATCTCTTCTGGACCAGTTTTTTTGCCATAGATTTCAGCATTCCCGAAGGACCACAAGTATAGATGTAAAGGTCTTTATCAGATGAAAATTGATTAAGTTTAGAAAAAAAGAGGCTAACGACCGTTCCTTTCTTACCGTAACTTCCATCTTCGGTGGCTATGTAAAGCTCCGTGTTTTCTCCTTGGAGAAACTCTTTTTCACAAAGAATATCATTTTTTGTTTTCCCCCCAATAAAGACGAACATCTTTTGATCTTTTAGGATAGTATATAACGAGAGAAGAGAAGCAACACCGATTCCTCCTCCGATAAGTAGAATTTTTGGTTGAGAGGGTAGGGGAGGTAGGGTATAACCATTTCCTAAAGGGCCGATGAGATTAATCTTTTGGCCTTCATGTAAATGGCTCATCATCTCCGTTCCGAGGCCAACTTTTTTATATAGGATCGTAAAATGGCCTCTTTTGGTCTTATGCGGGTGATGGAGAGGGTAATACTTGGAAATGCTGAAAGGTCGTCTCAAAAGGGGGTAGTTGAGGTAGGAGGGTTTGAGCATCACGAATTGTCCCGGTTTAGCTTCATTGGCAATAGGTGGGCATCTCAATTCTAAAAGATAGTAGGAAGTGTGGATCTTCTGGTTTTTTATAATAATTCCATCAACTTGGTAGGCCATGGATCTTTTCAGATTGAGCGCCTCATCAATAAAGCATCAACCTCTCCCGAGTAAAATTTTTTCCGAGTTCCAACGATTTGATAATGAAAGGTCTGGTAAAGGTGGAAAGCAGAAAGATTGTTGACACTTACCTCGAGGAAGAAACTCTTTACCCCTCTCTCTTTACAATAGTCAATGTAGAAATTCATTAATCTTTTCCCTATTCCCTTTAATCGTTCTTTTGGATGAACTCCGATATTGAGAAGTTCGCTCTCTTCTCCTACAATCCGAAAAAAGATAAATCCAATGATCTCCTCTCGGTTCTTCTCTCCCCTATATTTGGCAATATAGCAGTGAGAAAGGGGATTTCGAAACTCCTCCAACCAGACCTTCTTTGACCATGGAGAATGAAAGGACGAGGAGGAATCAATGGCTTGAACTTCGCCAATATCTCCTTGAGACATCTTTTCGATGAGCAGCGAATCCATGGTTTATCATTTTTCGATGAGATGGAGCAGTTCCGAGGCTATTTTTTTCAATTCTTCATCTTTGGTTTGATTTAGAACAGTCGCATAAGATTTTTTAGCCTCCTCCAAGTTTCCCCATTTCCGCTGGAGGTTACCCATTTCGATATAGGTTAGGAAAAAAAACGGAGAGGTCTCTTTAAGATACCGAATAGCTGTTTCAAAGTTTCCAAAAGCCTTATCATACTTTCCTTGTTGATAGAAGATTTCACCTAAGAGAAAATAGGTTTCTCCCCATAATTCAAATCGGCTTCCCTTAAGGATTTGAGAATAATAATGGATCGCCTCTACCACATTATTTTTCCTGAAATTAAGGTTCCCCAGTTTAAATAGGGCATAATAGGTTAGAGGATGTTCAGGGAATTCCTGAAGAACTTTTTTAAACATGGTCTCGGCTTTTTGGTTTTCACCAAGGAGGAGGAAGAGGGTCCCCATCTGGGCTGTCGCAAAAAGTTGCCAGGGACCTCTCCTTCCATTTTTAAGAAGGGATTCGTAACATTCTAAGGCAAGATTTATATTTCCTAATTGTAGAAGACTTTCTCCTTTAAGGAAAAGGGCCTCTTCTTTGTATTTTGAATCGGGATATTCAAGAAAAAGAATATCGAAATTGGTGATGGCATCCCTGAACTTATTTTCTAAAAAGTATCCCTTTCCAATTTGGAACAATGCCTTTTCACGAAATCGAGTGTTAAGGACATTGAAATAATAGGGCAAGGACTCAGGAATTTTTCCTTCCACAAAAGTCATCTCACCCTGAATCCATTGAAGAAATACTTTTTCCTCTTCAATGGAGCTTATTTTTTGTAATCGTTGAGATATTTTGCTTAATCCCTCTGCGTTTCCCTGATAAGCATGAATCCAGAACGTAGAGAGTAAAGAGAGATTCCATAAGGGATTGTCAGAAGGCTTGGTCAAAAGGGGTTCAAACTCTTTTAGGGAGGAAGAATAATCACCCTGGTGGAGGTATATTCTTCCTTTTAAAAATTGGGTGTATGGAAGAAGAGGCGAATGTCTATATTGATCCTTGAAAGATTGAAAATGATCGAGAGCTTCCTTTGTTTCTCCAAGGCGATAATGGCAGAATCCTATTTTCCAGTAGGCCTCCTGGAAGAGAGGATCATTTCTGAAAAGATTTGTAAACATTTGATATGATTTCTTAGCTTCTTCCCATCGACCTGATTTTAATTGTGCCTCTGCCAACCAATACAGGGCATATCTATGGAGAAGGAGGGGTAACCCTTTTCTCTCCTGTAAAACTTTATTAAAGGCCTCGGAGGCGTTTTCAAATTGATTCAGACGAATAGAGAGAATTCCTAACCAAAAATTTGAATACCAAATGATTTCTTTTCTTTTAGATAAAAAAGAGGCTTTCTTAAAATATTGCTCTGATGAAGAAAGATTTCCCGAGCCAAATTCAATTAACCCAAGGAGATAATAGGCATAGTCTATCCATTCAAATTTCGGCGAAACTTTAAATAGATTTAAAAGAAACTGTTTTGCTTTCCCGGGATTCTCAATTTTTAATTCAATAATGGCTAACCAGATCAGGACATAATCTAATTGTTCAAAATTCTTTTTCTCATTAATAATTTTAGAAAAAGCAGATTGAGCTTCTTTTAATCTTCCTTTGGCGAGGAGAGTTTTTCCGTAAAGATAATATATTTCGTAAAGATTAGGGTGAGAAGGAAAGTCCTTGATAAATTGACTGAACTCTTTTTCTGCTATATCATAAAAACCATCTTTAAAAGCCCCTGTTCCCACCATGATGAGTTTCTCTTCTTCTCCAAGGGCTTTTGGATAACCTATCTTTCCCAAATTGATTAAAGAGTAAATAATAATCAAAAAGGTAACTATGCTTTTGACCATTTTTAAGGACTCATTCTTTTAATTTTTTCCAATTCTTCAGGAGTATTAATGTTTAAAAAGGATTTTCTCTCCGGGTCTAATTCAATAAATTCTCTTTCTTCAATAACTTTTATATTTAAAAAAGGATAGATATCTATGATTCTGGATTTTCCAGAATCAATTGTCTTCTTTATTAGGGGTAGACATCTTTTTGAATAAATAGCGTGGAGGGGTTCCAATCCCTTTTCTGTTTTTGGTACAATAATATCCTCTCCTTCGATTTTTTTGATTAGAAATTTAATTAAGGATTCATTCAAAAATGGCATATCACAACCCACACAGAAAGAATATTCATAGGAAGAATAAAAAAGCCCCGTAAATAGCCCACCTAAAGCCCCTTTATAGGGTATTAAGTCGCTATAGATTTTAACATTGTTAAAGTGATCAAACTGATTCCTATCATTTGTAATTACCAGAATTTCATTAAATATTTTTTCAAATAGATTAAGAATCCGTTCGATCATCGGAAGCCCTTCAATTTCAATGAAAGCCTTATTTTTACCCATTCGGAGGCTTTTACCACCCGAAAGAATAATACCCGTAAAATTTAATTGATTTTCCATTATGTCTGATAAGATATATTATGTAAACTTTTATTTTTAGCTAAAAAATCTTTTCCATCCGGAAGGTGATTCCCCTTTCCCTTCCCCTTCTCTTTTCTTTGTGATTTCCTCAAATTCTCTGAGCAATTCTTCTTGGCGTTTGGTTAAATTTTTCGGTGTTTTTACCAATATTTGAACGATTAGATCTCCTCTTCCCGAACCTTTTAATTTGGGGAAGCCTTCTCCTTTAATTTTTAAAAATTCTCCACTTTCGATCCCTCGAGGTATGTTTAAGGTTCTTTTACCATCCAAAGTGGGAACTTCAATTTCAGCCCCTAAAGCAGCCTGGGGGAAACTTATAGGGATCTGGCAGATTAAATCATCCCCCTCTCGGGTAAAAAATTCGTGAGGTTCGACATAAATAAAGACGTAAAGGTCTCCAGGAGGTCCTCCTCTTTCGCCTTCTTCCCCCTCTCCCCGAATTCTTAATTTTGATCCTGAATCAACCCCTGGTGGAATACTGATTTGAATTTTCTTCTTTTTTTTGACTTTTCCAGTCCCTCGACAATCTTTGCATGGGTTGGGAATATACTGGCCTTCACCGTGGCATTGGCCGCATGTAGTAGAAATGGTAAAGAATCCTTGAGAACGGGTGACCTGACCTCTTCCTTTACATAGAGGACATACAACAGGACGTGTTCCGGGCTTAATACCTGTTCCATTACATGTTTCACAGGTTACATTCTTAGGAATTTCGATTTCGGTTTCCTTACCAAAGGCAGCATCATAGAAAGAAATCTTTAGATCATATCTTAGGTCAGCTCCTTGCCGAGGCCTCGTTCTTCTTCTCGTGGAGGGCCCAAATCCGAAAAAGTCTTCAAAAATATCACTGAAGGTGGAAAAGATATCCTCAAATCCCCTAAATCCCGTGAACCCAGTCCCCTTTAATCCTTCTATTCCATAGTGATCGTAAATCTCTCTTTTCTGTGGATCCCGAAGAACTTCATAGGCTTCGGAAGCAAGTTTAAATTTTTCCTCTGCCTCCTTATCCCCGGGGTTTCGATCGGGATGGTATTGCATGGCCAACTTCCGGTAAGCTTTTTTTATTTCTTCCTCGGTCGCATTTCTTGGTACCCCCAAAATTTTATAATAGTCCTTATCTTCCATTGAATGAATTTAAAAATCCTTATTTATTATAGTCTTCAAGAATTTTGCCAGTACGGCCTCTCTCAACAATTTCATCCAGTTTAGGACCCAAATCAACTCCCAGCTCTCTTAAGCGCTTCTTGGCCCAAAGTCCGATATTCCTTGAATCCTTATAGAAATCCTCCCCTCTTGGTTTGGAAGTGTCAAATTCTGCTAAACGAGACTCTTCTGTCTGATGAACTGAAAAGGAGGACATAAGCCGCTTGACGTCTCTACTTTTGCAAAATACACATGTTACATGATCTGCCTCTTTCCAATTTAAAAAAAGCTGGCTGAATTCTTTTTTACATTTTTTGCATTGAAATTCATATATTGGCATAAGGAGTTCTCCTTACCCCTTAGAGGACCTCTTCTTTATTTTCTTCTTTTTTAATTCATTCTCCTCTTCCTTCTCCTGTTCTTCAAACTCCTCGGGGATATATATTTTATCGCTCACATCTGGTAATCGGGCCAGATAGCTCTCGTATTCTTTCAGGGTAATGATCTTCTCTTTTAAATTTCTTTCAATATTTCTTTTGTCAAATTTTTTGCTCTCATCGATGTGCATTTCTATCTCCTTGAAATTACATTTAAAGTTAGCATAATTTTATCCCGGCTTCAAGATTTGATATAACTTATTGATATTATTTGTTATTTTAAATTTCAATAGTAATTTAACGAGAAAATTGTACAAAATTGTTGACAAATCCCAAAATTGTCTATAATTTAATTATTACATTTGCAAAAGAGGAAAGCCTTTAATGAATATTCTCATAACAGGTGCTACAGGGTTTATTGGAAGATACCTTACCAGGGCTTTATCCAAAAACTATCCTGTTAGTTGTTTAGTTAGGCGAACCAGTAATATTTCCTCTATAAAAGATT
>CALIBK010000115.1 GCA_938045955.1 uncultured bacterium
GCCTCGACGATCCAAAAACTCTCCATCCCCAGAGGGACATCATCTTCCTCAGAGAAGAGGTTCTGGATAAACAGATTGTAGATACCTTTGGAGCTAAGGTGGTTCGAGTCAATGATCTTCATTTCCTCCGGGTCGATTCCCGTTTGAGACTGGTCCATGTGGATGTGGGGTTCAGGGGGTTAATGAGACGAGTGGGTTGGGAGAAGATGATGGACAGGGTGCTTCAGTGGCTTTTCTCCTATGTCCTGCCCAATCAATTTATCTCTTGGAAGTATGTCCAGCTCCTTTCCGGGTCCGATCTCCTTCAACTCAGTATCTCCCAGAAAAAACTCTCCCATCTCCATCCTGCGGATCTGGCTGACATCATCGAGGATTTAAGCAGTCGGGAGCGATCCGCGATCTTTCGAGCTTTAGATGCTGAGATGGCTGCTGAGACTCTTGAAGAAATCGATCCTAAGATTCAAAGGGCATTGATTGAAACGATTCCGGTGGAGAAGGCCTCAGATATTATGGAAGAGATGTCCCCCAGTGATGCGGCTGACCTGCTGGCTGACCTTCCAGAGGAGAGGGCTGAGAAGATTCTCGAAGGGATGGAAGAGAAGATCGCAGAGGATTTGAGAGAACTCCTGGTTCACCCTCAGGAGACCGCCGGAGGCCTCATGACCACGGCTTATCTCTCCCTGCCCCCGCAAACCTCCGTGGAGACAGCAATGGCACGGTTGAGGACAGAAGCCCCCCATTTGGATATTGTGGATTATATCTATATCGTGAATGAGGAGGAGGTCCTCCAGGGGGTCGTAAGCATTCGAGATCTTCTCACCGCTCATCCCCATCAATCGCTTTCCGACATCAAAGGTCCCAGGGTGGTCAGTGTAAAACTCGATGAGGATGAAAAGGAAGTGGTGGAGGCCTTTGCAAAATACGGATTTCGGGCTTTGCCAGTCGTGGATGAGGAGAACCGCCTGAAGGGAGTCATCAGTTTCAGGAGTGTATTAGAGGTATTGGCCCCGGATGCCGGATAGTCCTTTTTGAAAAACCCTCCCTCTCCACAGGGAGGACCCTTTCGATTAACGAAAAAAAGGATCTATGACGGACTACAAAAAATGGATGTCCATGCCAAGGCAATCCCTCTGGAGAACCATTGGCCTCTTCTTTCTTCTGATGGGACCAGGGATGATCACCTCCAACGTGGATAATGATGCGGGAGGTATTACCACCTACTCCTTAGCTGGGGCAGAGTTTGGACTGAAATTGGTCTGGTCTCTCATTCCCATCATGATCGCCCTCATCGTCATTCAAGAAATGTGCGCTCGAATGGGGGTAGTGACAGGAAAGGGACTTTCTGATCTCATTCGTGAGAAATTTGGAGCCAGAGTCACCTTCTACCTGATGATCGGAATGTTTCTCACCAATATGGGGAATGCCATCTCTAACTTCGCCGGGGTGGCGGCAGGGATGGAAATTTTTGGTGTCGAGAAATTCGTTTCCGTTCCTTTAAGTGCTTTTCTGGTCTGGTGGATGGTGGTCAAAGGAACCTATAAATCGGTGGAGAAGGGCTTTCTGGTCGCCTGTGTCTTTTATCTCTCCTATATTATCACGGGGGTTTTAGTCAAACCCGATTGGAGTCATGTCTTTGAACAACTTCTCCATCCCCAGTTGCGTTTCCAATCCTCCGAGATCACCATGCTGATTGGTCTGGTTGGAACCACCATTGCCCCCTGGATGCAGTTCTATCTCCAGGCTTCGATCGTGGAGAAAGGGATCAAGATAGAGGACTACAAGTACGCTCGATTTGACGTGATTATAGGTTCGATCATTGTGCACATCGTAGCCTTCTTTATCATTCTCGCCTGTGCGGAGACCCTCTTTAAGAATGGGATCCACGTGGAAACAGCGAAGGATGCAGCTCTTTCCCTAAAACCCCTGGCAGGAAAATATTGTACCTATCTCTTTGCTTTTGGCTTGGTGAATGCCTCTCTCTTTGCAGCCTCGATCCTTCCTCTTTCAACGACCTACCTCATCTGTGAGGGATTGGGATGGGAGGTGGGAATCGATAAAAAGTTTATCGAAGCTCCTCAATTCTATGGGATCTATTCGTTGATGATCTTTTTGGGAGCAGGCGTGATCCTTTACCCTGAAATTCCTCTCATCCCGATCATGTACTTCTCTCAAGTGATTAATGGTATGGTCCTTCCCTTTGTTCTGATCTTTATCCTTCTTCTGATCAATGATAAGAAGCTGATGATGAATTACACGAATGGCCCGATCTTCAATTTTATCGCCTGGGCGACGGCCCTTTTGATGATTGGCTTTACGCTGATCTTCCTCTTTTTATCGATCTAAGTTAGGGACCCCGAAGCCCTAACAGCGGGCCTTTCTCTGGAGGCGATCCCAGGACTCATCGACCCTTCTCTGGATCTCTTCGATTTGACTATTGCTCAGATGGCCGAATCGACCCTGGAGTTTAAGATACTCTTTTACAGGCACGACCCGTTTTTCCTCCTGAAGAGTATAAATTCTCCCTTTCTCAATCTCATAGAGGGGAAAGACCCGGGATCGAACAGCGAGTCTTGAAATCTTGACGCAAATCTCGGAAGGAATTCTCCAGCCCGGAGGACAGGGGGAAAGAAGGTGAATGAACCGTGTTCCACGAATCCCCTTGGCCTTTTCCATCTTTCGAAGGAGATCCTCGGGATAGGCGATGGTGGCAGTAGCTGCGTAAGGAATCTGATGGTCAGCCATAATGGCCATTATATCCTTTTTGGGATTCTCTTTGGGCTGAGCGACAGGAGTGGTGGTTGTCCAGGCCATCAGAGGGGTAGCTGAGCTCCTCTGGGTCCCTGTATTCATGTAGCCTTCATTGTCGTTACAAATATAGATAAAATCTTCATTTCGTTCAGCTGCCCCTGAAAGGGCTTGAAGTCCAATGTCAAAGGTTCCTCCGTCTCCTCCCCAAACCACTACCAGAGTTTCGTCATCTCCTTTCACATCGAGGGCAGCCCTTATACCCGAGGCAGTAGCCCCTCCGGTCACAAAACCGGCATGGATTGCAGTGACTCGAAAACTGGAATAAGGCCAGAATCCTGGAATGATGGACCAGCAGGAGGCTGGAAAGACCATGACCACTCTTTCTCCAAGGGCTTTTAATACGAGCCTCATTCCGATGGCTGCTCCACATCCCGCGCAGGCAAGATGCCCCCGACCCAGATTCTCTTCGATAGGTATGGGAATTTTCTTCATTCTTCCTCCATCTCCATTGTGAATCTACTTTTTCAGCCCCAACCACAGAATCTCTTCCTCAGGTTGAGAATGGGAAAGGGCATAGTGAATGGCCTCCTCAATCAATTCCGGAGTGATATCCCTTCCTCCTAACCCTGAGATAAAACCAAATATGACAGGTTTTTCCTCACCGGGATAAAGGGCGGCTCGTAACTCTTGAGCAAAGATCCCCCCGACGCCGGGAGAGAGATTTCGGTCGATCACGGCCAATTTCTCTGCTCCTTTAATCGCCTCAGAAATCTCTTTGGCCGGGAAGGGACGAAATCTCTTGATCTTTACCCCGGCCACGTTTATCCCTTGCTCGATCAATTTCTTCACAACGAGTCTTGAAGTGCTCGTCACCGTTCCTGAAGTAAGAAGAAGAAGATCAGCCTTCTCACCTCCATATCTTTCGATAGCTCCATATCTTCTTTTAAAATGGACGTAGAATTCATCCTCTACCTTCCGACTGACCTCCGAAACCTCCTCCATGGCCTTCTGAATTTTATATCGAAACTCAAAGAAATATTCTGGGGTGGTGATTACGGAATAGGCTTTTGGCTCTTCAGGCTCGAAGGGGTAGGATGGACAGAAGGGGGGTAAAAATCTATCTACCTCCTCCATGCTCGGAATATCCACCGGCTCGGAGGTATGGGAGAGGACGAAGGCATCCAGGACTACCATCACCGGAAGCCTTACGATTTCTGCAATCCTGTAAGCCTGAAGAATCGTATCAAGGACTTCCTGATTGTTCTCACAGTAAAGCTGGATCCACCCGGTATCTCTCTGAGAGAGTGAATCGCTCTGGTCACTCCAGATATTCCAGGGGGGACCGATGGCTCGATTAACGTTCACCATGACAATGGGGAGGCGGGCACCGGAGGCCCAGTGAAGCATCTCATGCATGTAGGCCAGGCCATGGGAGGAAGTGGCGGTAAAACAACGTACCCCTACGGTGGAAGCTCCAATAAGGGCAGCCATGGCTGAATGTTCGGACTCCACCTTTAAAAATCTCGTATTCAGTCGTCCGTTGGCAATTAACTCGGAGAGCTCCTCAACGATCGTGGTTTGAGGAGTAATGGGATAGGCGGAGACCACTTCTACACGGCTCAAAATCACTCCATAGGCCACCGCCTGATTCCCTGTAATGACCTTCTTCATTTTGCCTCCTCTTTGAGGGTGATCGCTCCTCGTGGACATTCGGTGAAGCAGATTCCGCAACCTTTGCAGAACTCGTAATCCACTTCACGGAGAAAAACCCCTTCCCTCTTCAGGATCGAAGCATCCGGGCAGAAGACGTAACAGGTCTCACATCCGTTACAGGTCCCGCAACTGAAACATCGTCCTGCCTCTTCAATGGCTAATGAGGAAGGAAGGGTAGAGGTCACTTCTCTGAAATCTTTGATCCTTACCTTTGGGGGGAGTTTGGATTCTTTCTGCCTTCGAGCTTGCTCAAAATAATCCATGTTCAATTCCTCAAACCGAACAATATGGGAATCCATGGGCCTCTCATCCGGATGAAGGTATCGAAATATTGAAATAGAAGGTCCTTCTCCGATGAGGATCTGCCTGAGGGTTTCTTCGGAATCCCTTCCTTTAAAATAACAGTCAATGGCAAGTGCCGCTCTCTTCCCAGAACCGATGGCATGGGCAACGGTTCGCTGAAGAGAAGTGAGATCTCCTCCTGCAAAGAGTCCTTTGACCCCAATACTTCCATCCCTCTGGGTGAGAAGGATTCCTTCCCTTCTTTCCCATCCTTTCGGGAAAAAAGAGAATTCGATCTCCTCTCCTGCTGCAATGATTAAACTATCCACCTCGATAAAAAAATTGGAATTCGGGATGGGGATCGGTTTTCTACGACCCGTCTCATCCTTTTCTCCCAATTTCATTCTTAAACATTCCACTCGTTTCAATCCATTTCTTGAATGGATTTGAATGGGGCTGACGAGATACCTGATCTTTACTCCCTCTTCAAGGGCTTCCGAAATCTCCTCCTCAAATGCGGGCATCTCCTCTTTGGAACGACGATAAAGAATGATGGCCTTCTTTCCCAGACGGAGGACGGAGCGGGCTACATCAATGGCTGTATTTCCCCCTCCAATGATCCCAATCCTTTCTCCCAGTGTAACCTTCTTCCCGGAGTTGATCTTTTTTAAAAATTCGAGACCCTGAAAAACACCCCTCCTCTTCTCTCCAGGGATCCCGAGGGCTCGGCTGAGATGGGCTCCTGTAGCCATAAAGATAGCTGAAAAGCTCTTTAACTCTTCCCAATCGAGATTCTGCCCCAAGGTGACCCCTGTCCGGATTTCCACTCCCATGGATTCGATCAATGAAATTTCTCTCTCCAGGACCTCCCGGGGAAGGCGATAGGGAGGGATTCCCATTCTCAACATCCCTCCTGGAAGAGAAAAGGATTCAAATACCGTGACTGGATAATGGAACCTTGCCAGGTGATAGGCACAACTCAAACCGGCTGGACCAGAACCAATGATGGCCACCTTCTCTTTTGCTTTTTCAATTTCTCTTTTTACCTTTTCCTTCCGGAGTTCCATATCATCGGCAACAAATCTCTCCAAGGCATGGATCGCCACAGGTTCATCCAAGAACGAGCGATTGCATCGAGATTCACAGGGATGAAAACAGACCCGGCCACAGACCCCCGGCAGGGGATTCTCTTCTCGAAGAACTCTCCATGCCCCCTCGAGGTCCTCTTCTGCAATCTTCTGAATAAAAGAGACAATATCATTCCCCACCGGACAGGAAGCACTACAGGGTGGTGTCTTATCCACATAATAGGGACGCTGGGCTCTCCATGTGCCCGTTTTATTCCAGTCCATGAATCCCATGGAGATCGGAATCTCTGGCATCTCTGAAACACTTTTGAAAGTCATCCGTTTTGTCATATCAAAGTCCTATCTCTCGGAATGAAATTCGGCCGTTACTTCATTATAAGCTTCTCTTGCGGCTCTGACATTTTCATCCTTTTTGCCTGGAACTTCCTCACGAATGGCCAGCGTGATGGAGTCCATTCCTACCAATCCCGTGATCTTTGAAAAAGCACCTAAGATGGCTGTATTGACAATGGGATTGGTTCGTGATCCTAAACCATGACGAATCGCAATGGAGGTCGCGTCCACTGTGGCGATTCTGAATCCTTTTAGCCCTCGAAAGGCTTCTGGTGGCTGATAGGAATTGATCAAAATCCAGCCATTCGGTTTAAGCCCGGAGGTGAGATCCACTGCACCAATTAAGGTTGGATCGAGAACGACGAGGTGATCTGGTTCATAGATATTGACTCTCAGATGAATGGGTTCGCGATCAATCCTCAAAAAAGCCATCACTGGTGCCCCTCGTCTTTCAACTCCGAAGGCAGGAAAGGATTGAACAAAGTAACCTTCGTGGAAAAAAGCGACCGCAAGAACCTTCGAAGCTACCTGAGCCCCTTGCCCCCCTCTCCCATGAAATCGGATCTCGATCATCTCTGGGATTCACCCCTAAGGTTAACTCTTTTTATCATTTCATTCTCCCTTTTCCGCTTTTCATTTTAAGGAATAGACCACCGTTATAGCCTTGGCGTTCTTTCTTTCGAGCGATCGGTAGGCATGAGGAATGGAAGAGTCGAAATAGAGAGAATCTCCTGGGTGAAGGACATACTCCTCGCTCTCTGTTCTAAATTCCAGAGTCCCTTCTAAAAGATAGATAAACTCCTCTCCTTCATGACTGAAATAGGATAACCGGTCTCTCCTTTTTCGTTTAAACTCCACCAAAAATGGCTCCATTGCCTTTTTGACCTTTTTATAGGCCAATGCCTCATAATAATACCCACTCTCTTCCCGCCCAAAGAATCGGGAATCGACCCTTTTGCTCTCGTCCTTCCTTACGAGGATGATCTTTTCTTCAGGTTCACTGTTTCGAAAAAAATAGCTGATGTTCACGTGGAGGGCTTTGGAGATCTTGAGGAGAGTCGCGATTGGAGGAGAAACGACTTCCTTCTCGATCTGGGAGAGTAAAGGTTTGGAGAGACCCGTCCGATTCGAGAGATCCTGAAGGACTAGACCCGCCTCTTTCCGGAGAGCTCGGATTTTCTTTCCGATATGGAGTTTCTTAACCTCATGTTTGATCTCATCATTCACCACAGTCTGTTTATATCTCGTTCCCTTCGGGATGTCAAGAGAATTTTTATTATAATTAAAATTTTTTTGATAATGTTAAACATCCCCATATTGTAAAAATATTTGATTCTAAAAAGACGTTATGTTAATTATTCACTGTTTCCAATTGATTTTCCCGAGGGAGAAGGATGAAGATCGTGATCATGGGAGCAGGAGCGATGGGAAGCCTCTTCGGAGGGCTTCTCTCGCTTTCCGGAGAAGAGATCTGGCTGGTCGATATCTGGAAGGAACAGATCGAGGCGATTCAAACTCACGGCCTCATCATAGAAGAAAAAGGAAAAGAAAAAACCCTCTCCCTTCATGCGACCACAGATCCCAAAACCATTGGAAAAGCCGATCTGGTGCTCTATTTCGTTAAAACCTACGATACCGAAAAGGCCGTGAAGGACTCCTTGGTCCTTGAAAAAGAGGATACCCTCTTTCTCACCCTCCAAAACGGCCTTGGGAACGAGGAGACGATCTGCAAGTGGGTGAATCCCCAAAAAGTTCTATTAGGAGTCACGGGACAGGGGGCTACCTTGATTCGACCCGGCCATATTCGTCATGCAGGATGGGGGAAGACCTATGTCGGAGAACTCGATGGAGGGCTGACAGAACGAGTCCATCAGATTGCCCGAAGCTTCTCTCGGGCGGGGATTGAAACGGAGGTCTCCTCTAAAATCCGTGATCTGGTCTGGGAAAAACTGTTTGTGAATGTGGGTCTTAATGCCCTGGCCGCAATTACTGGATTAAAAAACGGTCAGATCCTTGACTACCCGGAGACCTTGGGAGTATTGGAATCTCTGGTCTCTGAAGCAGTCGAGGTCGCAAGGAGAAAAGGGATTGAGGTTCAGGGAAATCCCCTCGACCGTGTGAAGGGGGTCCTCGAAGTGACCCGGGAGAATCGGTGCTCTATGGGACAGGATCTTGATCGAAAGCGAAGAACAGAAATCGATGCCCTCAACGGGGCGATTGTCCGTGAGGCTGACCGATTAGGGATCCCGGTTCCCTATAATCGAGTGATGACCAATCTGATTAAAGTCATCGAAAAAACTTTTTCGCAAGGTTAAAGCATTCCATTGGAATTAACACCCGTGCTAAAACCCGGGCCTTCAAACCGGATCGATTAAGGAGGGTTCGATGGAGAGAAAAAAGATCACACCAGTGGATATTCAGAAGATGAAAGAAGAAGGACGAAAGATCACGATGCTCACGGCTTACGATTATCCCACTGCCCTTCTCGAGGACAGGGCGGGAATCGATATTATCTTGGTTGGAGATTCTGTGGGGATGACGGTTCTGGGTTATGAAAATACCATTCCTGTGACGATGGACGAGATGATCCATCATACCAAAGCCGTCACTCGGGGAGCCAGGTATGCCTTAATCATCGGCGATATGCCTTTTATGTCCTATAATACCTCTGAACGGGAGGCCATTCTCAACGCCGGTCGTTTCATGAAAGAGGGTGGGGCAGATGCAGTAAAACTCGAAGGAGGAGCAAGTGTCAAAGAGATCGTAAGAGCGATTGTAAAAGCAGGTATTCCTGTGATGGGTCATATCGGGCTTACTCCTCAAACGATCTCCATGCTCGGGGGATTCAAGGTTCAGGGAAAAGATGCTCAAACGGCCCAGAGGATTATTGAAGACGCTCTCCTGCTCGAGGAGGCTGGAGCCTTCGCTGTGCTCCTGGAAGCCATTCCTGCCCCGATTGCAAGAAGAATTACAGAGAGACTAAAAATACCGACGATCGGCATCGGGGCAGGTCCTGACTGCGATGGCCAGGTCCTGGTGGTCCATGACATGCTGGGACTTTTCGATCGATTTACCCCTAAATTCGCCAAACGATATGTGAACCTGAGTCATGAGATGTTAAAGGCATTTGAGACCTACCGGGAGGAGGTATTGCAGGGAATCTTCCCAACAGACCAGCACAGTTTTCATATCGATGAAAAAGAACTGGAAAAAATAAAATAATCGAAAGGAGGAAAAAAAGATGAGATGGAGTAAGTTGATGCTGATCCCCTTATTGGGCATCCTCTTTCTCTCTGGAATGGTCGGAGTGAGCCATTCCGCACCGATCACCCTGAAGTTGGCTCATGTGGTTTCAACCTCTGCACCTTATCATATTGGAGCCCAGGAGCTCGCAAGACTGGTGGACCTGAAGACAAAGGGAGGTCTCAAAATCGAAATCTATCCAGGGGGCCAATTAGGAAAAGGAGAGAGGGAATGTATTGAAGGGCTTCAAATCGGAACGATCGATCTCGTAGTGACCTCCACAGGCCCGGTGGGGGGATTTGTTCCACAGATGCTCGTCGTGGACCTCCCATTTCTCTTCAGAGACAATGCCCATGTCGATAAAGTTCTGGATGGGCCTATTGGAGAAGATCTCCTGAAAGCTCTCTCGAAAGCGGGCATCAAAGGGATCGCTTTCTGGGAAAATGGGTTTCGAAACCTCACCAATAACAAAAGGCCGGTGAATAAGCCCGAGGATGTGAAGGGGCTGAAGCTAAGGACGATGGAAAATGAGGTTCACATGGATGCCTTTCGAACCCTGGGAGCCGATCCCACCCCGATGACCTGGGGAGAGGTTTACACCGCTCTCCAGCAAGGAGTGATCGATGGCCAGGAGAATCCCATCAATATCATCCGAACCCACAAGATTTATGAAGTGAACAAACATCTCGCCCTCACCGGACATGTCTATTCTCCCGCTCTCCTTCTTATGAATGAAAAGAAGTTCAACAGTCTCTCCCCAGAATTTCAGAAGGCCCTTATCGAAGCAGGAAGAGAGGCGGCTAAGTATGAAAGAAAATTCATTCGCGACAATGAAGCCAGGATGCTCGAAGAACTGAAAGGCTTTGGGATGCAGGTCACCTATCCGGACAAAAAACTCTTCCAGAAAGCGACCGAGCCCACTTATAAAAAATATGAATCCCGGTTCGGAAAGGATCTGATCGATAAGATTGTCGGAACAAAGTAGGTCCTTCAATCTCTCCTCCCTCACAGGAAATCGATATCCATTGAGGGGGAGGAGGGAGCGGAGGGATTGATGATTTCAAAGATCAGTCATTTCTTGAATCGCTGTGCAGAAGCGGGGTGTTTAATCCTTCTCATCGCGATGTGTCTGGTCACCTTTGCCCAGGTCTTTTTCCGCTTTGTCATCGTCCACTCCCTTCCCTGGTCTGAAGAATTCTCGCGATACTCCTTGGTATGGGCTTCCTTTTTAGGTGCCTCCGTCGCCTTAAAAAGGGGACTCCACATTGGGGTCGAGGCTTTTATGGGGAAGCTCCCGGAGGGAAAAAGACGCTCCATTTATTTGTTCACCCTTATTCTCATTCTTCTCTTTCTTCTCACCGTCATGGTGAAAGGATTTCAGTTGGCCCAGTTCAATATGAAACAATCCTCTCCAGCGATGAGAATTCCAATGGGATTTCCCTATCTCGCGATTCCGATCGGGGCATTTTTGATGACCATTCATCTCCTGGATCAATTCCTTTTAGGACTCAGACACAGAAAAGGATTAGTGGGGATAGAAAAAACCGAAGAAATGAAAAGAGTGGAGGCAGGATTCTAACTTGCTCTGGATCTTGGTCGTCAGCTTTATCACTTTTCTCGTTTTGGGGATCCCCATTGCTTTCGTTCTCGGGCTCACCTCTTTTGTAGCGCTCCTGTACACCGGCAACATTCCTCTCCTTCTCATCCCAAAGGAGATGTTTTCAGGAACAGACTCCTTTCCTCTTCTGGCTGTTCCCTTCTTTATCCTGGCAGGAAATCTGATGAATGTGGGAGGAATCACCAGGAGATTGATCCATTTCTGCAATATCCTTCTGGGGTACGTGAGGGGAGGGTTAGCCCTGGTCAATGTTGTTGCCAGCATGTTTTTTGCCGGAATCACAGGAGCAGCCGTGGCCGATACCTCCGCCTTGGGATCCATTCTCATTCCAGCGATGACCGAGAGACGTTATGATAAAGACTTCAGTGCTGCCGTCACTGCAGCCTCTTCCACAGTGGGCCCCATCATCCCTCCAAGTATTCCAATGGTGATCCTTGGAACCGTTGGAGAGCTTTCAATCGGGGCACTCTTTTTGGCCGGTTTAATCCCTGGGATCATGGTGGGATTGGCCCTGCTTGGAATTGCTTATTGGATTTCCTGTAAGAGAAACTATCCAAAAGAACCGATCAAATCGCTCGGAGAATTCTTCTATGGCTTAAAGGATGCTCTACTCGCTCTCCTGATGCCAGGGATCATCTTGGGAGGAATCTTAGGGGGAATCTTCACTCCCACCGAAGCAGCCGCAGTGGCAGTGGCTTATGCCTTTATCATCAGTTTTTTAGTCTATCGAGAAGTCCGTTTGAAAGATCTTCCCAAGGTCTTGATTGACAGTATCGTGACCACCTCGATCATCATGTTTGTGATCGCCAATTCAGCAATCTTTGGATGGATCCTGGCGAACCATCAGGTTCCTCAAATAGTGGCCAGAACCTTCCTATCGATTACCAGTAATAAATGGCTTCTCCTTTTTTTGATCAATCTTTTTCTCCTCTTTATAGGAACCTTTATGGAGACCACAGCCTCTTTGATCATTCTTACTCCCATCCTTCTCCCTCTGGCCGTGAAGGTTGGAATCGATCCCATTCATTTTGGTCTGGTCATGGTTCTGAATCTGGTGATCGGTCTGATTACTCCACCCCTTGGGGTCTGCCTCTTTATTGCCTGTAGCATTGCCAAAATCACACTGGAGCAAATTGTCAAGGCGATCCTTCCTTTTCTTTTAGCAGCCATCGGTGTCCTATTTATCGTGACCTATCTTCCACCGCTTTCCCTCTGGATCCCCCGAATGATCATGAAATAGAGTTTTCTTCCTCCGAGCTTAATTTTTTACTGGACAAATGAAGAATTTATTGGATAATTAATTAAGAAGGGTTGAATCCTTTTTTAAAAATGAAACGCATCCTTTTACTTCTCCTTCTATGCTCCTTCTTGGCCCCTTTATGGATTTATGGGGAAGAGGAAAGGGGTTCGAAAACCGGAGATTTTTCGGAACGAATCTTCCTCTACACCGCCAAAAAATGGGGGATTCCCATCCTGAGAGCCTCCATCAAAATTAAAAACACCATAGAAAAGGGAGGAAAGCCTCTCCTATGGGTTGAGGCTCAGGTAGAGTCTCTTCCAAACCTAAGATATCTGTTCTGGATGAAAAATCGATTTATTTCTATCATTAACGGAGAAAATGGATCACCTATCTCTTATCTCAAGGAAGTTAATCAGGGAGGTCCATTCATCAAAAACAAGAATTCCCATCAACTCCTCACTTTTGATCCTCTCCTCCAGAATGTAATCATTGAAAATGGGAATCCCGGAGAAAAGAGAGAACTGACCATTCCCTCGAAGACATACGATCCCCTCTCTCTATTCGCAAAGTATTATCTAAAGGAAGAACTCCAGGCAGAGAAAAAACTTCAGGTTTTCGTTTTCGATGGGATCAAACTTCGAAATATGATCTTTCATTCAAGGGAAGAGAGGATCACCTCTCCATGGGCTGGCCCGATTCGAGCCATAAGACTCGAATCCAGCACCCCTCTCTCCACCTTCGGGGACAAAGAGGGGAGGATTCGAATCTGGTACACCGCTCATGGAGAAAAGATTCCTCTCCTGATGGAACTCGACCTCCCCATCGGGCAAATAAGATTTGAACTCGATGAGGTGAAGGAGAATTGATCAAGAAAGGAGGATCCAATGGCTCAAAAGAAAGTAACATCAAAGGTTTCAAAGAAGAAGGTGAAAAAGGATGACACCTATCAATGCACCGTTTGCGGGCTGGTGGTCACTGTAGATGAAGAATGTGGCTGTGTGGATGCCTGTGACATCATCTGCTGTGGAAAACAGATGAAGGCGAAAAAGTAATCTCTTTATTCTCCAACCAAACTTTCTTTATCAATTTCATACTCTCCACTATCTTAAAAAGATAGGAAGGATATTTTTTTTCTAAACCATGGAAGAGATTCAAACAGATATTCTGATCATAGGAAGTGGACTGGCTGGAATCCTGGCCGCTTTGGAGGCTGAAAAGTCAGGAGTCCATGTCCTTTTGGTAAGCAAATTTGCCCTTGGGTGGGGAACCAATACCTCTCTTTCCAATGGGGCTTTTACAGCGGTCAATTCCCTTTTTTCGAAGGAGGATCATCTTAAAGCAACCCTCGAGGCAGGAAAAAATCTGAGTCGTATCGCGATGGTGAAAACCCTTGTTGAGAAAGCAGAAGAAGCCATCTTGCAATTAAGAAATTATGGGGTCCCGCTCGAGGAAAGGGGAATAGGGTATGTCATGGCTCGACCCCAAGGGAGTCCAGACTTGGGAGGAGTTCTTTTAATTCGACCTCTGGTAGAAAGGATAAAAAGGAGTTCAGTTAAATTAATCCCAAATTTTCCCATTTTCGATCTCATTGTGGAGGAAGGAAGAATTGGAGGCGCCTTTGGGTTTCTCCGCGATGGCCGACCATGTCTCGTTCGATCAAGGGCCATCATTTTGGCCACAGGAGGGGGAGGGGCTCTCTATCAACGAAATGATAATCAGAAAACCATCTTAGGGGATGGCTATAGCCTTGCCCTTCGAGCTGGGCTCCCTGTTTATGATATTGAATTCATTCAGTCCTATCCATTGGTCTTGGCAGAACCGAGACTCTCTTCCATTCCTCTTTTCCCGCCCTTTCCTAAAGGGATTCTCCTCATGGATGAGAAGGGAGAAAATCTCTTGGACCTTTTGGACCTCAAAGGGAATTTGAATCAAGCCATTATTCACGAAAGGGATAAATTCACATCGAAACTCTTTGAACTCTCTCAGAAGAGAGATATCTATTGTGATCTCACCCACATATCGGAGGAGGAATGGAATCGTTACCCTCTCAATTTTCTAAAAAAATCTAAATTCCCATTTAGAGAAAGGCCCTTCCTCATTGGACCTGCCGCCCATTTCTTTATGGGCGGAATTGAAATTGATGAAAAAGGGAGTACACCTCTGCCTGGCCTTTTTGCTGCGGGTGAGGTCGCCTGGGGAGTTCATGGTGCTAATCGCTTAGGTGGAAATGCCTTAACCGAATGTGCCGTTTTTGGAATTCTCTCCGGGCAATCTGCTTCAGAATACGTCCGTTCCATAGAAGGGAAAACCCCGCTATTATCCACGAAATTCAGCAAGAGGAGATGGGAGGAGAAGGCCCGAGCTTATACGAGAAAGAAAAAAGGGTCTTTCGAGACTCCAAGAGATCTTCTCCGGGAGTTCAAAATCTTTGCCTGGAAATACGGAGGACCCCTCCGAGAGGAGGAAGATTTAAAAACAGGGCTCAATCTTCTATCCCGATTTAAAAAGAGGATTGAAAGAATTTCGCCAGAAAGTGTAAATGACCTTTTTCATAAAAGGGAATTAGAAAATATCGCCCTTTTAACCCATGCCATTCTCCTTGGGAGCCTGCTGAGAAAAGAGAGTCGAGGCTCCTTCCTCCGGAAGGATTTCCCTGACCCTGATAACCAAAACTGGCTAAAGCATACCTGCTACCGTTTAGCAGGAGAAGATCTTCAGATCTCTCATCCCCCCGTTAATCCTCCAGCGCCATCTTCCCTGGATTGAGAATGTTATTGGGATCAAAAAGTCTCTTGATTTTAAGGATCAATTCTCTTTCCACGGGGCCGTGCTCAAAATGGAAGAAAGGGGCTTTGGCCAGCCCAATCCCATGCTCCCCGGATAGGGTTCCTCCCAATTGGCAGGTCAGTTTAAAGATCGCTTCTACGGCCTTTTGAAGCCTTCTCCTCTCGTCTGGATCCGAACGGTTATACATGATTCGAGGATGAATGTTCCCATCCCCGGCATGGCCAAAGATCACAAAAGGAAGCCCATGAGATTGAACAATCCGGGTAACCCCATGAACGAGATCATGGATTCTGGAAATGGGAACCGTTACATCTTCGGACACGTTATGGGTCCCGAGCCTGGCAGCAAGGCTTCCGATCGATTTTCGAATCTTCCATAATTCGTTAGCCTCTTCGGTTGATCTTCCAATTTGTATTTGGAGAGCCTTATTTCTTTTTAAAACCTCTATGATTCTCTCCATTTGAAACCACGTCTCCGAATCTGTATACCCATCCGTTTCGATAAGAATCATTACTTTAACCGGAGGAAGAGACAATCCTCCTTCCTCCTTCAGAACCCGAATCGAATTCTCATCGATCAACTCGAGTGCACTTGGAATGATCCCACCATGCATGATCTCGATGATTGACTGAGTTGCTTCCCTGAGAGAAGAGAAGAAGGCTATCCCTATTTTGCTCGATAGAGGCTTTGGACTTATTTTAAGGGTGATTTCCGTGATGACCCCCAGGATCCCCTCTGAACCTACAAAGAGCCGTGTCAAATCGAGACCGGAGGAAGACTTCATACAGCTTGATCCTGTCCGGATAACCCGACCATCCGGAAGCACCACCTGGAGCCCCAACACATAGTCGCGGGTGGTTCCGTATTTTGCCCCCCGAATTCCACCCGCATTGGTGGCCACATTGCCTCCAATCGTGCAGACACTACTACTGGCAGGATCAGGGGGAAAGAAATAGCCATAAGGAGCCAGCATTCTTTCAAGATCCGCGTATATAACCCCGGGTTCTACCACCACCTGACGATCTGCAATTCGTAGATCCAGAATTCGATTCATTTTGCACAGATCCATGACCAATCCCCCACGAATCGGAATCGCCCCTCCTGAAAGCCCTGTCCCTGCTCCCCGGGGAGTCACTGAAAAGCGATGCTCATTGGCCAGAAGAAGAATCCGGGAGACCTGCTCGGTGTCGGTAGGCCAGACCACTGCCTCTGGTCGATGTTCATGATCAGAGGCATCGTAAGCATAGGGCACTAACTCCACCAGATCATCGGTAAAATTCCCTTTCCCTACGATCTCCTCAATGGCTTTTTTGACCTTTTCCTCCATCTTCTTACGCTTGCCTCCATTCTCATTTTCATGATAAAAATTTTATACGATGAATGCAATAATATTACAGAAAAAGGTTTTTAGAATGATGGCCATTCAAATTTTTCTCATGATAGGAATTCTATCTCTCTGTTTAGGGGAAGAAACCTGCCTGGAAGTGAGGGATGAAATCAATGGGAAGAAGCTTTTAGATCTGACCTTGGAAGATGGTGAGGAGATTCTTCTTTACTGGAGAAACTCGCTTTTCGATCTTGATGTGAGTGAAAAATTTGTTATCGAAAAGGGAACACTGATCCTCAGAGAAGTGAGATTTTTTAATTCCCCTGGATCTTCTCTCCCTTTCTTGGACCAAAAAGATTTAGAAGACCTTTATCAAACAGGAGGTCTCTTTTCAGCTCAAGGAGTCCAGAAAAGATTTACTCAGATCGAGTTTCGGATTGGAGAGATCGGTCATCCAAGACTCAAGATTAAAGGACAGGTCCTGGACCTGAAAGAACTCGTCGGTTTTGGTGGAAAGGTTCGCCTCACCATTCAGAAACTTTTTGGGGGAGATTGCTTGACAGAAAGGGAATGAAATTTTAAATTAAAAGCCTAATTTTCCCTTTCCCATTAATTTCCTTCAGGAGGACACCTATGAACCATCTCTTGTGGAGAAAAAAGTTTTTTATCCTTTTGGTCCTTCTTTCATTGCTCTCTTGGTTCGCTCCAGTTCCGCTCATTGCCCAGGAAGAAAGAAAGGATTTGAGACCCGAACGTGGGATTTCGGTCTATACCGAATACTCAGGGATCACGATCCCAAAGGGAGAGACCGTCAAGATGGACCTTACCCTCGAGAATAAAGGAAAAACCGATGAAACGATTGATGTCAAAATCTCGGAGGTCCCAAAAGGTTGGAAGGCTACTCTCAAGGGAGGAAGCTATCTGGTCACAGGAATGTTCGTCTCAAATGGAAAGTCAAGGAGCCTCGCTCTGACCTTGGAGCCAGACAAAACGGTTGGGCCAGGGACCTATGTCTTCCATTTCGATGCCAGAACCGAGGATGGGAAATTTACCTCCTCCCACAAATTAGCCGTGACGGTGAAGGAAAGAGATCCCGGGATGGATGACATCCAGCTTGTGACCTCTTATCCTGTCCTGAGAGGACAGACGGATGCACGATTCGAATTTTCGGTGGAGGTGGTGAATAAGATCGAAGTGGATCGAACCTTTAATCTCACTGCGATAGGACCGGAGAAGTGGGAAATCAATTTTAAACCCTCCTATGAGACCAAACAGATTTCAAGCCTTCGCATCCGAGGGGGTCAGAGTCAAACCGTGGCGGTGGAGGTTACTCCCCCGAGAGATGCCCAGGCAGGAGAGTATCCCATTCTGGTTCGAGTGAGTTCAGGAGAAAAGAAGGCCGAGGCAAAACTAACCGTGATTCTTACCGGAATCTATAAGATCGATGCAGGCACTCCCACAGGAGTCCTCTCCCTCGAAGCCTTCCCTGGAAAACCCGCCAATTTCTCCATTTTTGTCAAAAACACGGGTTCTGCAGTCAATCGGAATATCACCTTCTCGTCCTTTAAACCGGAAAACTGGGAGGTCACTTTCAAACCCGAAAAGATCGATGCCCTCGAGCCGAATGCCCTGAAACAGGTGGAGGTGACTGTGAAACCTGCCCCTCAAGCCCTGGTCGGGGATTATTCGGTAGGCGTGTTGGTGAACGGAGAGAAATCAGATAAAACCATCGAGATGAGGGTAACGGTAAAGGCTTCTACGGCGTGGGGTTGGATCGGGGTCGGGATTATTCTCTTTGTCATTGCAGGATTGAGCGCTCTCTTTATCTGGTTAGGGAGGCGATAACGTGGAAAACCGGATCGTCATCGAAGCCGAGGAATTGACCAAAAAGTATGGAGTTCAAATCGCAGTGAATCAACTAAACCTCAAGGTGAAGGAGGGAGAGGTCTTTGGATTTCTTGGACCCAATGGAGCGGGCAAAACGACAACCCTCCTGATGTTCTTGGGGCTCACCGAACCAACCTCTGGAAGGATAAAGATTCTGGGTTTCGATCCCACCCGGGAACCTTTTCGGATCAAGGAGAAGGTCGGCTTTCTTCCAGAGAATGTCGGTTTTTATGAGGATATGGATGCAAGGCAGAATCTTCGCTATATTGCAAGACTCAATCGGATCCCCGATCGGGTCTCAGAAAGAAGGATCGAGGAATGGCTTGAGCTGGTGGGTCTTTCGAAAGAAGGAGGGAAAAAGGTTGGAACCTATTCTAAGGGAATGAGACAGCGTCTTGGAATCGCCGAGGTGATGATTAAGGAACCCAAGATTATCTTCCTCGATGAACCCACCATAGGACTCGATCCGGACGGGACGAACTGGATGCTTGATCTCATTCACTCCCTGAGTCGGGAAAAGAAGATCACCACCTTCCTCTCCTCCCATCTCCTCGACCAGGTTCAGAGGATCTGCGATCGGGTAGGGATTATGATTAAAGGAAATCTGGTCGCCTCAGGCCCGATCGAAGAGCTGGCCAAAAAGAAATTAGGAGTCGATGCAAAGGACTATACCCTTGAGGAGATCTATATGACCTATTTTAAGGAGGCCTAAATTGCACGGGATAATCACCATCATCAGAAAAGAGATGGAGGATCACTTCAGTAGCACCCGATTTCTTCTCATTTCAGCCCTTATCGTGATGGTTGGGGTAATCATCACTTCAATGGTCGGGATGGCGATTCAGGAGGAACTCAAAGGGATGGCCAAACCGACCCTTGTTTTCCTACTCCTCTTCACAGCTACAGGGAAACTCTTCTCTTTTGTTCAGTTCATCGGTTTTTTCGGTCCTCTCATTGGAATCTTCCTGGGTTTCGATTCCATTAACCGAGAGCGGGTTTCAAGAACCCTCACAAAACTCCTTTCTCAGCCCATCTATCGGGATTCGGTCATTAATGGAAAGTTCTTCTCAGGGGTCATCGTCATTGCAATCGTCCTGGTCGCCATTGTCCTTCTGATCTCAGGATTGGGAATTCGATTAATCGGGGTCGTCCCTGGAGTGGAAGAGGTATGGCGATTGATCATCTACATTCTCATCAGCCTGCTCTACATCTCTTTCTGGTTGGGGATTGCCATCCTCTTTTCTGTCATCTTCCGGAGCACAGCCACTTCAGCCCTTGCCTCCCTGGCGCTCTGGATCTTCTTCTCTTTCTTTGTTGGATTGGGGGCAGGGGTCCTCGCCGATGCTCTGGCTCCCATCAGCCAGAGCCAAACCTATGTGGATCCCGGGATCATTATTAAACATGAAAAGATCCAACGGATCGTCTCTCTCTTTTCTCCCATGACCCTTTACAGTGAAGCCACGAACACCCTCCTGGATCCCATGAGAAAGACGACCCGGGGGCTCATTTTAATGGGACCACTGGAGAGACTCTCGATCTCTCGTTTCCAGAACCCCCTTCCTCTGGAGGAAAGCATCTTAATTGTGATTCCCCACCTCCTTTCCATTGTTGCCATTACCTTTCTCTGTTTTGGAATCTGCTACCTCATCTTTATGCGACAGGAGATCCGAACCATTTAAATTAAAAATGGTGACCCAGAAGAGAGAGATCTTTGGATGGGCAATGTATGACTTTGCAAACTCTGCCTTTGCCACGACCATCCTTGCTGTCCTCTTCAATCAATATTTTGCTACCGTCGTTGCAGGAGGAGAAAAGGGAGTTGAAATCTTCGGTTTTCGGCTCCATGGGGCCTCCTTCTTCACCTTTACCATCTCCTTAAGTATGGCCATCTCGGCTTTCTTCTCCCCTCTCGTGGGGGCGATCGCAGATGCCTCGGGATTTAAAAAAAGGTTTCTCATGATTTTCTGCTTGACCGGTATCCTCTTTACCGGACTTCTTTATTTTGTTCGAGAAGGACATTACTGGCGAGGAGCCATCTTTTTCATCCTTGCGAATATCGGTTTTGCAGAAAGCAATGTCTTTTACAATGCCTTTCTGCCGGAGATCTCCAATGAGCAAAATATAGGAAGGATCTCTGGTCTGGGATGGGCCCTCGGATATATTGGAGGAGGAGCTCTTCTCGCGATCAATCTCCTCATGTTGAAATACCCTGGGATCCTCGGTTTTCGAGAGGGTGCTTTTTCGATCCAGGACTGCTTTCTTTCGGTCTCTCTCTGGTGGTTCATCTTCTCCATTCCCACTTTTTTATTCTTAAGAGAACGGAGAAAGACACTGATTTCCTTAATCCATGAAGGATATTTCAAAGAGGGATATAGGCGTCTTCGGGATACCTTTCGAAGGGTTAAACAATTCCGGGAGCTAACAAAATTCCTCCTGGCCTTTCTTATCTATAACGAAGGAATTGAAACGGTGATCGTCATGGCTTCGATCTTTGGAGTCGAAGTGGTTGGGATGAAGACAGAAGAGATCATCCTATTTTTTCTGATGGTTCAAGGTATCGCCTTCTTTGGCTCCTTGATCTTTGGTTTTCTGGCCGATTCGATTGGAAATAAACGAACAGTGATGATCTCCTTGGTCCTCTGGTCTCTCATTGTGCTGTGGGCTTTTCGATTGGGACTCTTCTGGGATCAGAAGTCGGAATACTGGATCTTAGGGATATTGACTGGTTTGGTGTTGGGAGGAAGTCAGGCCACCTCTCGCTCTCTTCAAGGACTCTTTACTCCGGAAGAGAACAGTGCGGAGTTCTTCGCCTTCTACGGGATCTCGGGGAAGTTCGCCTCTATCTTTGGCCCCCTGATTTATGGAATTCTAATTACCCTCACCGGAAGCGTTCAATCCGGAGTCCTCTCCGTCCTTCTCTTCTTTATCCTCGGAATGGCCATCCTCCGAAGCGTGAACGAAAAGAAAGGGATCGAGGAGAGAGAGAATCCTATTCTCTGATCCTCCGGAGTTCCATGACGACCGGATTGAAAGGATCCGGACAGGCCACCGTGGTTCTGTCTTTATCCTCTTCCCAGGGAAACTCTCCTCCATGTCTCAAAACACGCCACGATGGGAAAATGGCATGAAAGGCTGAGGGACAGAGGGTCTCGGGTTTCCCTGACATCCCAAGGGTAAAATCCTGACTCAGATCGAACTCCTGCCCTTCAAAATGGTTGGCCGCACAGGTCCCCTTCACCGAAATAATCTTTAAAATGACCCTCTCTGGATTTGCCATGATGGAGCGCCTCCTTTCTCCTGTTTTTCCTCTTTGAATGAAAAAGAAACTATTAAATCAGGGAATTCTCCACCCAGCCCAGTTTAACAATCTCAATGCGACGAAGATCACTGACGCCTAACCTATATTTTTCATCGGCAACATAGATATGGGTAGGTGGATTATCCAGGGGTCGGTCCTCTCCAAAGTAAGCGATTCGCTGAAGTTGAAGAATCCGAGCACCCACCGAATCGAGTGCCACGGGATCATTTCCAATAAGGAGACCCTTATATTCGGCAACAAAACGTTGATCGAAATGATGGGGGCCACGGTTATAGAATTGAGTTCTGATTAAGCTCAGAATATTGAGACGGGTCTTTCCTTTTACTATGGCCTTGTCCCAGATCGAAGCCAGAGGAGAACAGGCATTGCCATGATAGAGCCATGGAGTAGATACAAACATGATATAATTTTTGATACAACCTCCGATGCCAGACCAGTGATGGGTCCTTAAAGGCCTCACATTGATCAGGGCGGTAGAGGATTTAAAGAGGGGGTTTTTTAAAACCCCTCGATCATCGACACCAATATTCTTCTTCGGAACCCCTACGTCCATGATTCGCTTCATAATTGCTCGTTCAAGTTCTACCGGGGTGGGTAATGGATACCACTCGTTACTTTTGATCCCAACGATTTCATTGGGCTTCACCAATCTTCTCCACGCCTCGACCGGATCTCTCTCCCCCAGCAACTCACAAACCCCCTGATCAAGCATTCTCTCTACCACCTTCGAGTTGATCTGCCCCTGTGAGTCGATCGCCTCTTTATCACGAACCAGGATGACTCTAACTTTTTCTTCAGTCCTTGCTCCCTCTTTAAAGGAAGCACTTAGGGCGACCGAAAAAGCTCCATAGGCTGTGCCTCGAAGAAAGTCTCTCCGAGTGATCGTCTTCTCTCCTCCCATCAGCCCCTCCTTTTAAGATTCTCATAAGTAGTCTCTATCAATGACTCTCCATCTTCACGAGAAGGGGAATCAAAGACTACCAGAAGGTACTTTTGGTAGACTCGGGTCGCCACCCATTTCCCGTTTTCAATCTTCACGGAAGTTAAAGAACCCGCTTCAGGTAAATACGCCTTTCGGAAATGATGAAAGGCTTTCTGGGCCTCCTTTAGATCTGGATACTCGATCAGAAGAAGATGGGTCTTCCCTATCTGTTCCTTCAGGTGATAAATCGCCAAAACGGCGCGGGTTCGTTCGCTTAAACGGAGAAGGTTCTCGTGAGAGATGAAGTAATGATG
>CALIBK010000116.1 GCA_938045955.1 uncultured bacterium
TCAAACAACATATTCCTCCACCAACACTACGATCTTTCTCGTGGATAGAAAATATTCCTAAAAAGGAGACCCAAAAGTGATAGACGGTCAGCTCAAAAATGTCTTGACTAAAGGGTCGCACTACAATAGATTCAATTCAGAGATAAAAAGACTGAAACAAATTATAACAGGAGCCAAGTAAAGTGTATAATTTAGCTTTGACCCCATTTTCATTTTTCCGGTTGAGGTGAGGGAATACTACCAGCAACTGCTTTTCCCTTCTGAAGTAATCTTGGGGCATAAACATGCCTAACCATCGTATCAACTCTGGCTGCCAACTATGCAACGCTTCGTTGGCAGCCGGTTATGTGTGTCTTTCGACCGTTAGCCTTTAATAAAAAGATAAGGGAAACCCTATGGAAAGAAAGCGTGTCGGTATCGTATTGTTTGAGAATGTGGAGGTTCTCGATTTTTGTGGTCCTTTCGAGGTCTTTTCAGTCACCCGGCTCCATGAAGAAAAACGACGGGAAGAGCCATCACCATTTGAAGTGCTGTTGGTTGCAGAGAAAACCGACCCCATCGTTACTACCGGGGGAATGAAAGTGATTCCCCACCATACATTTGAGAATTGTCCAAGGTTAGATATTCTTGTCGTGCCTGGGGGTTGGGGGACCCGCAAGGAAATCAAAAACCCGATCATGCTCGATTGGTTGCGGAAGTGTGCCTCAGAAGTCGAAACCCTCACATCGGTTTGTACGGGCTCCATACTCCTTGGATTCGCCGGGTTACTTGACGGGCATCGCGCAACCACCCATTGGGGCTCGCTCGATTGGATGCGTAAATCATTGCCGACCATAATAGTGGAGTATGACAAGCATGTTGTTGAGGATGGGCGGATATTGACCTCTGCAGGCATTTCGGCGGGGATCGATATGGCGCTCAGGGTGGTTGCTCGCTATTACGGTGAACCGGTTGCTCGAGCCACAGCCAGATACATGGAATACCGATATCCTGAGGATAACGCACGCCGAATTTAATTCTTTCAAACTATCAATTTCTTCGTGTTAAGGTTCATTGGGATGGCTTTATTCATTATGTGGAGTCAGTGAATACAGAATTCCCTATCCCCAAAATATCCATGAACGGAGCAATGGCCTTGATCTCGATTGCCCGTCCCGATTTAAATCCTAACTGATGGAGGAGGCAAAAAAGTTAAACCATTATTGCGAAACGAGAAGGCCTTCTGGGATTTTATGCAGAAGTCCTGGTAGAAAATAGAGCCATGCTTCATCTTTTCGAAAAGATGGGTTTTGAGATTGAAAAAAGAAGAGAGGAAGGGATCTACGAGTTAAAAATATGGTTTAAATGAATTTTGGGATGACGATCCGAAGGCCTAAAAAGGAGTGAAGCGATGGATGAAAAGCTAAAGGAAGCCTTCTATAAAGTTTATGAAGGAGAAGCGAAGGCTGCCCTGAGATTAAAAATCTTTGCTAAAAAAGCTGAAGAGGAGGGACTCCCTCAAATAGCGAAACTTTTTCGGGTCATCTCCTTCAGCGAGGAGATTCATGGGGAGAGGGCTCTCCGAATGCTTAAAGAGATTAAAGATACCGAAAGCAATCTGAAAGAGAGCTTTCAGTCTGAAACCCGTGTGGCAGGGGTAGCCTACGAGGAGTTCCTTGGACTTGCGGAGAATTTAGGAGATCAAATGGCCTCTACCATTCTCTCCCAATCGAGGGATGTGGAGGAGGGTCATGCCAAACTTTACAAATATGCGATCAATCATTTGATAGGAGAACGTGAAACGACCTATTATGTCTGTCAACTCTGTGGATACATTTCCGATGGAATCCTCCCTGAGAACTGTCCTATCTGTTCCGCCTCTAAGGATCAATTTTTAGAGTTTCGATAAAGTTCAGGAATCAATAGATCTGATCCGGAAACGTATTGACTTGATAAACTTTTCCCAGGGTTTTGTACATCACCGGGCTTTCCCATAACTCACCAAAGACATCGAGATAAAGGCCATCGTAAATGGCCCAGCTTCTTCCTCGAACAGTCCTCTCCATGCCTTTCCGCCTAAAGGGAGTGGAGTTATCCATCCTCTCCATAAGAGATCCCCCGGGTTGAAATTCCAGGTGAATCCTCTCCATCGTTTTTCGTCCCCTGAAATACGTGAATCCATACTTCTCCCAGAGGATGGCATTATGATAGAAAAAAGCATGGGTCGTAAGAGTTTTAAGACCCAAGAGGTCCATGAATTGATCGAGACACGCTGAGAATTCTCCCATCAGTCTTAATCCTCTTCTCACCATTCCGGGAGCCAGACCTGCCTCCATCGCTCGAATCTCTTCCTTAAGATTTCTTGACCGACTTCCAAAAAGGGTGTCCTTCCCTTCTTCGTCTATATCGACATTAAATCGCTCCGAAAATGGGTCATTGATAATAATGAAATCGAGATGGAGACTCTGCATAAAAGCTTCGAGCGAGACCTGACAGGAAAAGATACAATCTTTATCTCCTGCGCGATGACGGACTTCAATGCAACCAAAATTTTCGTCCTGGGGGAAGATCCCCGAAACTACCTTTTCTCCATAGGAATTGACCAGTCTTTTTGGATCGATTTGAAATCGCTCAAAAAGTGAAGGAGGGATAAGCTGAAGATAAGCCCGATTCCTCTCCTCCCTTGGAAGTCTGTTGAGCTTTGCGATAGAAAACGTCATTTCTCTTTTTTAAGGAAAAACTCTTCACCGTGTATAGGGTGGACTGGAAAGGGCTATTGCCTTTCCCCTGCCAGCTGAATGACCACCGTGGGATCTGTGAGAGTAGAAGTGTCACCCAACTCTTCAATCCTTCCTTCGGCAATCTTTCGAAGAATCCTTCTCATGATCTTCCCGCTTCGGGTTTTGGGAAGGGCATCGGCAAATTGAAGCTTATCGGGGGTCGCAATAGGTCCAATCACCTTTCTTACATGAGCGAGCAACTCCTTTCTTAACTCCTCCGACCCTTTCAGACCGCTCTTTAAAGTCACAAAGGCATAAATCCCTTGTCCCTTCACCTCGTGAGGGATTCCAATGACGGCTGCTTCCGCCACTGAGGGATGAGAGACCAATGCACTCTCCACCTCCGCCGTCCCAATTCTATGGCCGGAGACATTGATCACATCGTCGATTCTCCCCATCAGCCAGAAATAACCATCTTTATCCTTTTTTGCTCCATCTCCTGTGAAATAGTGACCGGGAAAAATTGAAAAGTAGGTATCCTTAAACCTCTTCTTCTCAGGATCATTCCAGAATCCCCTTAGCATTCCAGGCCATGGCCGAGCGATCACCAGGGAGCCTCCCTCATCGATATCACACTCACTCCCGTCTTCCCGTAAAATCTTTGGTAAGACTCCAGGAAAAGGAAAGGTGGCGGAACCAGGTTTAAGTGGAGTAACAGGAAGAGGGCTAATTAAAAACCCACCTGTTTCCGTTTGCCACCATGTATCCATGATGGGACAGCGCTCCTGTCCGACATATTTATAATACCATTTCCATGCCTCTGGATTGATCGGTTCACCCACCGAGCCGAGGAGTCTTAGACTTGAAATTCCTCTTCTCTTTACCCATTCTTCACCTTCCCTCATCAATGCCCTGATAGCCGTTGGGGCAGTGTAAAAAACCGTCACTTTATATCTTTCCACGATCTCCCAAAAACGATCGGGCTTAGGATAGGTGGGAATCCCCTCGAACATTAAAGTCGTTGCTCCGAGGGCCAAAGGTCCGTAAACGACATAACTATGTCCCGTGACCCATCCAATATCTGCCGTACAGAAAAAGACATCCTCATCTTTAAGGTCAAACACCCACTTCAGGGTCTGATAAACAAAGAGGAGATATCCTCCGGTGGTATGAATGACTCCTTTGGGTTTACCGGTACTTCCACTGGTATAAAGAATAAACAGGATGTCTTCTGAATCCATCAAAGCCGGTTCACAGTGAAGTCGGATGTCCTCTTTCGCCATCTCTTCATGCCACCATACATCTCTCTCTTTATCAATCTTGACGTCGATTCCCAATCGTTTTACTACAATGACCTTTTCCACGCCGGGACAGTCCTTCAAGGCCTCATCGGCATTGAGTTTATTCTGCACGATTCGACCACCTCGAAAATATCCATCCGCAGTGATAAGAATTTTGGAACCACAATCGTTGATTCTCTCTCGAAGGGCCTCGGAGCTAAATCCTCCAAACACCACGCTATGAATGGCCCCGATTCTTGCACAGGCGAGCATGGCAATAGGAAGTTCAGGAATCATCGGTAAGTAGATGGACACCCGGTCTCCTTTCTTAACGCCAAACTTCTTTAAAACATTGGCAAACTTATTCACATGATAGTGGAGCTGCTGATAGGTAAAGATTCGGTTTTCTTCGAGTGGTTCTCCCTGCCAGATCAAAGCCACTTTATTACTTCTCCAGCTATTCAGATGGCGATCCAGACAGTTATAACTCACATTCAATTTCCCGTTGAGAAACCATTTTACCTCTGGTTTTTCAAAATCATACTCCAGGACCTTATCCCACCGTTTATACCAATCCAGTTGTTCGGCAAGCTCTCCCCAAAATCCTTCTGGATCCTCAATGGACTTTTTATAGACCTTCCAATACTCCTCCATACTTCGAATAAAAGCCTTCATTTTTATCGATTCAGGGGGCATAAATACGTCCTCTCCAACCGGTATAGAAGTAACTTCTTTATCTCCCATCTTTCTTATCCTCCTCTTCTGCTCATCTGGGGTATCGTTAATTTTTTAAAAATAATTATTCAAGTTCTCTTCCTAATGAATCATTCTTTATGGAGAGAAATGTAACAATTTATTGGGGGGTTATAGGAAGGCTTATCGTAAAGGTTGTTCCTTTTCCCTCTTCACTCTCTACTTTTATCTCCCCACCATGATCTTTGACAATACCGTAACAGACCGAAAGTCCCAATCCCACTCCTTTGACCTTCTGTTTGGTTGTAAAAAAGGCCTCAAAGATTCTATTTAAATTTTCCTCAGGAATTCCCACCCCCGTGTCCCGGATATGGATGTGAACTCTATCTTTATCTCTTCCGGTGGCGATCATCAATGTTCCGCCTTTAGGCATGGCCTCTTTGGCATTCTTAATCATATTGAGCATCACCTGCCTCATCTGATTGGTGGAGGCCATAATCTCAGGAATTTTAGGATCAAAATAGGTCTTGATTTTTATATTCGCTTCCTGCATCTGTTTATCCACGATCAATAAGATTCCCTCGATCAACTCATTTAAATTGACTGGACGACGTTGTTCTTCTTCGGGCTTTGAAAAACTAAGCATATTTCGAAGCATTTCGGCAAGTCGTTGGGTTTCAGAGAGGGAAAGCTCAAGGATTCTTCGCCTTTTACTTTCTGGAGGGATCTCCGTTTTCAGGAGCTCCAAAGTATTCATGATTCCATAGATGGGGTTATTCAATTCGTGAGCAATCTGGGAGGTCAATCTTCCCATCGCAGCCAGTTTCTCGGATTGAAGGAGGGCCTGCTGGATTTCCCGAATCTCCTGTTCCATCTTGATCCGGGGTCTTAAGTCTGTAAAAATTCCAACGCTGGCGATTTCCTTTCCGGAGGCATCATAGATCAGTGAAGCGGAAAGCTGGATCGGAATCTCTTCTCCGAATCGATTGACTACATTGAACTGGGTGGGAAGAAGCTTTCCAACTCCACCGAATTCGGGACTTCGCAATCTTCTCATCACCTCTTTGGCAATCCCGGGAGGATAAATCTGGGTAATATGAATCTTTCCGATCACCTCTTCGGCTTTATATCCCGTAAGGACTTCGGCTCCTTTATTGAAGATGATAATATTTCCTTTCATATCTGCAGCAATGATTCCATCCACAGAACTTTCAATAAGGTTCATTAAAAATTCATTAGCCTCTCGTAACTCTCGTTCCATCTTCTTTCGCTGGGAGATATCGATATTGAGCCCTTCATAACCGATGATTTCTCCCTTTTCATCCCTTTTTGCATGGGCGGTCAATAGAACCGTAATCCTCTCTCCATTCTTTTTCTTAAATTCCACTTCCAGATCTTTTACAAATCCTTGGGTCTCAATCATTTTCTGAAATTTCTTTCGATCCTCCTTATTGACATAAAGATCTTTAGGAATATCGATCTTTAAAAACTCTTCCTTGCTCTCATATCCAGCCATTTCCACCAATGCCTGATTACAATCCAGGAACCGGCCCTCTCGGGTACTGATAAAGAGACCATGCTGGACTCGTTCAAAAAGGTTTCGATACTTCTCTTCCGACTCTCTCAACTCCCTCTCAAATCGCTTTCGTTCGGTGATGTCTCGAAGATAAGCATAGGTCTTAATCCTTCCCCCTTCGGACTGTGTCGGAGCCAAACAGATCTCGATCTCTTTTAATTGGCCCTGAAGGTTCTGGATGGACATTTCTGTACAGACCTTCTGTCCCACTCCTTCCCCTCGGATCACCATCTCTTCAAGGAACTCCTCGTCTTTCTTTCCGATGAGGGAGAAAAACTCTTTCCCTAAAATTTCTTCTTTGGGGTAGCCAAGAATCTCTGCTGCTTTCTGATTTGTAAACTCAATTTTTGAATCCTCGTCAAAAACAATGATCCCGTCTTCCCCCATCTCGGCAATCTTCTCAAATCGCTTGTTGGCCTCTCGAAGCTCCCGCGCCATTCTCTTCTGTTCGGTGATATCTCGAAGATAGGCATAGGTCGTTACCCCTCCCTCCTCTGTTTTGGACACGCTGATACAGACTTCGGCCTCCCGGATCTCTCCACGTTCAGTGACCACCGCCATCTCCGTACAGACCCGTTTGCTTTCATCTGCTCCCACTTCAGAATGCATCTGTTTTAAATATCCAATATCCCGATCGTTGAGAAGTTTTCTGAAGTCCATTCCCAATAATTTTTCTTTTGGGTAACCCGTTAATTCAGAAGCCAGGCTATTGGCAAATTCAATCCGATAATTCTCGTCAAACACAATAATCCCATCGTCTCCCATCTCGATGATCTTCTCAAAACGTTTTAACTTTTCCTGGAAAGATTTATTCACACCCATGCTCCTATAGAATTCTAATTCTCTTTCGAGAGAAGCAATCCTCTCTCTTAACTCCTCATTTCTTTCTTCCATGACGGGGATCACCTTCTTTCTTTTTTCCTCCGATGGAAAAGAAATCGCATCTTATCCCCCGGAGAGAATAGGCATGATAGTCACGGATTGATCAGGGGAGATAAAGGTCTCCAAATCTCCAGGCTTCCCATCGATCAGAATAATGATATTTTTGTCCGGGAAGGAAGGTGGTAAAATATCTTTCAATGGTTTAGGGGATTCTATGAACACCTCTTTTTTTCGAACCCCTGCAATGTCCGTAAGATAACCCAGGAATTTAATCTCTACCATTTAGAGGGAAATCTCCTTGGATACCTCGCCAAGTCCTAAACGATTGAGTGTCTCTTTCGAAGGAATTCCATTCTGATCCCATCCTCGAATTTCATAATACCAGGAGAGCATTTGATCATACTTTTCTCTATCGACTTTGATTCCTTTCAATTTCCCCTGAGAAGGAGCCTCCTCAAACCATCGCCCGGGAGGATAATCCCAGGATCGATCAAACGCAGGGATCTCCCTTTTCCAATAAGCACGAATAAGGGCATAAATTCGGTCCCCTATCCGGTAAAGCTCTTCCCAGTCCCGGTGATAACCCGTGATCGCCTCAAGAAATTTTGGATACCAATCCAGTCCAAAACTTACCTCCACCCATGGAAGTCTACAGACGGTCGCTGATTCAAAAAAGCCTCCCCGGATTCTCTGAAATTCAACTACCTTCTCTACTTTCTCTTTATTATAAGAGAACCGATCCGTGGCCACTTCCCAGGCAATGACCCAGGCATCCTTGTGGTGTGCTCCGATGGGAGAGGTTCCATAGGCAAGGGCCATCCCGGGGCAGGCATGGCAATTGTAAGCCGAGACCTCTAAGCCCTTCACATGCATTGCCCATCGATGAGAATCCTTTCCCATTTCTTCGGAAGCGGATTTAACCCCCTTTGTCATCAACGCCCCTACGCCCTCTCCCATTCCAATCTCCCGGATGAGTCTCTGGGTACCCTCAAAATCTCCCCACGAAATCCTTTCCTTGATTAATCCTTTCTCAGAGGCTTCCATGAGAAAGCCGATACAACTGCCAAGGGAAATAGCATCCAATCCCCACTCATCTGCCATCCGGTTGAGTAAGGCGACCTCGGCGAGTGTTTTCATCCCGAGATTGGGCCCGAGCATTCCCACATTCTCATAATCCAATTCAGCCCTCTCACCCTTTATGTCTTTGACGATGTGACCGCATTGCATGTTGCACATCGGACAACCTTTTCGATCCACTTCCAGTTTTTCAAGAACATACCCATCCATCTCTTTGGAGAATTCAAAAACCCCTTCTCTAAAATTATAGGTGGGCAAACAATTATTTTCATTGCACCATTCAAAGACCTGCATCGTTCCCTGTCTCATCCAGAAGGGATAGGCAGCTTTTCCTTTGATCTCCTCATAGGCCTTTTTGGCATATTCCTTCAGCTTTTCATCATCAAAATTGGGAATGGATCCCGTCCCCCGAAGGACGACAGCCTTAAGATTCTTCGAACCCATCACCGCTCCCATTCCAGGACGGCCTCCTGCTCGTCCTCGTTGTGAAAGGACGGTGGAAATGCGAATGAGATTCTCACCCGAAGGGCCGATCAAAAGAATCCCGGAGTTTTTCCCATGTCTCTTTTCCAGGAGATCCTGGGATTCAAACGTATTTTTCCCCCACAATTCAGAAGCATCTAAAATTTCAGCCCTCTCATCCTCAATGAAGAGATAGCAGGGTTTTTCCGATTTTCCCTCCACGAGCAAAACGTCGTAGCCCGCTTTTCTTAAATGGACCGAAGCCATTGTCCCAATATTTCCATCTCCATAGCCTCCTGTCAGAGGGCTCTTTGAAGCAATAACCATTTTCCCTGAACTGGGGAGAAGTTGTCCACTTAACGGTCCTGTGGAGAAGATAATCTTATTTTTTTCAGAAAGAGGATCCACTTTTTTCACCTCGTCCCATAGGAGTTTGATAGCAAATCCCCGACCTCCTAAAAACTCCCTCTCCATTGACTCCGGAATCTCTTCTTTAGAAATCTTCCCATCCGAAAGATTCACCCTTAATAATTTTCCTGCATATCCTTTCATTTAAAAGTCTCCTTTCTTTAAAATTAAGTTACAAAAAGGTAAGGCTCAAAAACCTTCCTATCACTCAATTCGCTGGCCTTTATTTTCTTGAAGAGCTTTTTTATAGGCACGATGGGCCACAACCACATCTTCCATGGCAAATCCAACAGACTTAAAAAGGGTAATCTCCTCTTGAGACTCTCTCCCTCTCTTCTTTCCTGTCACCAGGTCTCCCAGATCTCCATAGATCGATTCTCTTTTTAACTTTCCCTCGGCCATTGGAATGAGGAGGTCTCCTGCCTCACTGAGACAGCCCTCAAAGGTATCGACAACGATTTTAGAGCGGAGGATCGTCTCCTCATCAACCTCCCTCATATCCGGACGAAAGGCCCCGATGGCGTTAATATGAGTTCCAGACTTCAGATCTCGACCAGAAAAGACAGGGGTTTTTGAGGTGGTTGAAGTCACCAGAACATCACTCTGTCTTACCACCTCATGAGGATGAGAGACAGGATAAATATTACCGAGAGGGGATACCTTTTCACAGAACTCTTTTAGTCTTTTTGAATCTATATCGTAGGCCCAGATTGTTTCAATGGGTCTGACCGCCTGAATGGCTCTCACCTGATAGAAGGCCTGAAACCCTGTTCCGATGATCCCCAATGTTTTAGAATCCTCTCTTGCGAGATAGCGGGTAGCCAGGCCTGAGGTACCTCCGGTTCGAAGACCGGTAAGGGTCGCTCCTTCAAGAATGGCAAGGAGTTCTCCAGTAGCAGGATCATTCAACAGATAGGTTGCATAAATCGTGGGTTTCCCGATCAAAGGATTTTTAGGAAAGACAGAGACAATCTTCGTCCCGCTCTGTTTCAATCCTGACAGATAGGCAGGCATATAGAGAAACTCTCCCTCAAACTCCTTTACCTCAAGGCGGAACCTCACAGGGACAAAGGATCGACCTTCTTTCACCTCACGAAATCCTTCTTCCAAGGCATTGATGATTTCGTCCATGGTTAATAAGAGCTCCATATCGTTTCTATTCAAAATCACCATCCTCTTCCCTTTTCTCCCGTCTAAATTACTTCCTCCTCCAGTACTTTTCTCCCCTCAAGGATTCGTTCGTAACCCAAGGGAGTTACATCTACTGTCTCATATCTCCCCAAACGAATCAGCTCTGAAAGGGCCTTTCCCACGGCAGGGGCTTGTTGAAATCCATGACCGCTGAACCCTACAGCCATAAAGAATCCCTTAATCTCTGGATGTTTTCCAATGATTCCATTAAAATCCCATTGATTTACTTCATAGAGTCCAGCCCAGCCGCTGATCAGTCTTAACTCATTCAAAAGGGGGAGCCGATGGGCAAGAGAGGGCCATATTTCCTCTTGAAAATATTGACGATCCCAGGAGAAATTGAAACCTATGGGCTCATCCTTTCTGGATTTTCCGGTAAGGATCTGTCGTCCCGTTTCATGAAGGAAGTAAACTCCCGAGGGATCGATGGTCAGGGGAAGATCATACTCAAAAGGCCTTGGGGGGCGAACCAAGTAAACCATCCTCCGAACAGGAACGACCGGAATCTCAACCCCGACCATCTTCCCCACCTCTCCAGCATAAGGACCAGCCGCATTGACGATGAGGGAAGAGAGGTATTTTGTTCCATTTTTTGTCCTCACCCCTTCGAGACGATTCCCTTCCCTAAATATCTCTACGACTTCCTGATAAAGATAATTCACCCCGAGGTGTTTTGCCTTTTTGATAAACCCCTGAAGGGTGCTATGGGGATCCATATACCCATCTCCGGGAGAAAAAGAGGAACCGATCAGATCTCCCGGATATAAATCCGGAATGATCCTAAGGGTCTCCTCGAGAGTGAGAAGCTGGGTCTCTACACCCAGGGATCTCTGGAACACTTGGTGGTTCATCAGTAATGGCCAATTTTTTTCGTTTCCTAAGAAGAGATATCCCCGTGGTTTGAAATCGATCTCCGGTCGCTCTCCATCTACCTCCATTCGTTCACTAAATTCTCTGTAAAAGGAGAGGCTATATTGACAGATTCGGATATTCACCTCGGTACTAAACTGTCTTCGAATCCCCCCTACACTGAGCACGGTCGAAGCCTTCTCGTAAGTGGGATCTTTCTCAAAAACTGCTATTCGGCCGTCAAAACCATCGTTGGCCAGATGATAGGCAATACTTGAACCAATCACACCTCCCCCTATGATCATGAGATCAAATGTTTGAGGATGAGTCGAGAAACCCATTTCTCCTTCCATGAAGGGATCTTTAAATTTTATGAAACCTATCCTAAGTCCCCTTCAGATTATTCTTCATCATCTCTCCAAGAGCTTTAGATCTTTGAGTAGCGACCTCCACGGCATTGATCAGGGTCGTTCTCACTCCCCCCTGTTCCAGGGTATGGAGTCCGGCAATGGCCGTTCCTCCAGGGGAGGTCACCATGTCCTTCAATTTTCCGGGATGTTCTCTGGTTTCGATGAGCATCTTCGCAGCCCCCAGCACCGTCTGGGAGGCTAAAAGGAGGGCATCATCTCGAGAAAGCCCTACCTTTACCCCTGCATCGGCCAGGGCATCCACAATCAGAAAGATGTAGGCCGGCCCGCTCCCGCTCAGACCTGTCACGGCGTCCAGAAGATTCTCTTCGAGGAATATGGATTTCCCGACCGAATCAAAAATGGTCTTGGCGATCATCAAATCCTCTTTTTGTGCATGTCTTCCAGCCGAAATGGCCGAAACTCCCTCTCTCACTGAAACACAGATATTCGGCATGACCCGAACCAGTTTCAGCTCTTTGCCAGCGCAGGATTCGATAGCATCCAGGGGAACCCCTGCTGCGATGGAAATGACCAATTTATTAAAATCAAAATATTTTGAGACCTCCTCGATCACCGGTTTCATAATCTGAGGTTTGACGGCAAGAATAATAATGTCAGACTGCTTGACCACCTCGGAATTATGGGTGGTTCCTCGAACCCCATATTTCTCCCGGATGAGCTTCAGGCGCTCAGGTCTTACATCGGAGCAGATAATCTGTTCAGGTTTACAGAGATGTCCATGAAGAAGCCCGTGGATCAAAGCCTCCCCCATATTGCCCGCCCCTAAAAAGCCAACCTGTTTATTCCTTAACACCGGTCCCTCCTTTTTGCTTAGATTTTTGTAGCAAAGAAAAAGAAGTTATGGTAAATATGAAACAACATAAATCCTAAATTTGGGGCTGTCAAGTCCTTGAGGAAAGGAGGTCTACGAGATGTTTAAGAGGATCCTTTTTTGTACAGATTTTTCTGAAAATTCCCATTATGCATTTTCCTACGCTCTGGATATCGCAAAGACCTATAGATCCAAACTCTTACTTCTACACATCATTCCAGAACCCGCTCATCCGGAGCTGCTCTCTATCTACCTCTCCCCGGAAAAATTAGAAGAATTAAAGACCTCTCAGAGAAAAGAATTAGAGGACCAATTAAAACATCATTATTTGAGTAAGATGGGACGATTTAAGGATTATTCGGTGATCATCAAACAGGGAGAGGCCTTTTATGAAATCATTCAGACCGCGAGAAAAGAAAAGGCTGATCTGATTGTCATGGGTACCCATGGAAGAACCGGATTGGATTATATTCTATTTGGAAGCACCGCCGAAAAAGTAGTTCGAAACTCCCCGTATCCGGTTATGACCATCAGGCTTCCAGGCAAAAAATTTACCATGCCTTGATCCGAAATAATTCGATTCGCGGCTTATGGGATTTACCTCAGGGAGATAAATGTTCCAATACATCGCGATTGAAGGCCCGATCGGGGTGGGTAAAACGAGTCTGGCCACCCTTCTCGCTCATGAATTAAAGGCAAGATTAATTCTGGAAAAACCTGAGGAGAATCCTTTTCTCCCCCAATTCTATCGGGATCGTAAGGCGTTTGCTTTCCAAACTCAGGTCTTTTTTCTTCTCAGTCGTTTTCAACAGCAGAAGGAGATTGCTCAACCCGATCTCTTCAATCGAATCACCCTGAGTGATTATCTTTTTGCAAAAGATCGAATTTTCGCCTCTCTCAATTTAAATAATCACGAGTTAGCCCTTTATGAACAACTCTACCAGCTTCTCAGCGCTCAGATTCCAACCCCCGATCTGGTCGTCTTCCTTCAAGCCAAACCCGAGGTCCTTCTTCACCGAATAAAAACTCGAAACATTTCTTATGAGAGAGAGATTGACCTGAAGTATCTTCGGGAATTGGTAGAAGCCTACAATTACTACTTCTTCCATTACGATCAATCTCCACTTTTGGTGGTCGATACCAGTGAGATTGATTTTGTAAATCGAAAAGAAGACTTTTCTCAATTGGTTCGGGAAATCTATCAGATGAAGAAGGGGACGTGGTACTTTATTCCAAAGGATTCCAGATAATCTCCCCCTCCCTGTTTCAAAATCCGTTAGCCTTCGGAGGGAGAGGGTTCACCCTCCCCTTTGGGAGTTTCTGGGGTTGGTTCTTTCCCTAAGGTCTTTTCCTTTTTTCCTTCCACCACCGCTTTCGTCCCTTGGGGGGAAGAGGGAGGAGGCAAAAGCCCCTTAGCACGAAGTTTCTTTCTCTTCTCCCTTCTTTTCCTCCTTCTTGCCAGCTCTCGATCTCTTTCTCGTCTTGGCATTTCTTCCTCCTTCTCAATGGTCATCTATCGATGGAGTCTTGGCATCCTTGATAAACGGCTAATCTCTTCCATCACCTGATGGGTTAGAGCGGAGGCATCTGATTCTCCATTCCCATATAGAAGATGACCGATACGAACTTCCACCTCCCTTCTCCACCCCATTTTCCCACCATAGCGAATTCCAACGGGTAAGAAAGGAATCCTTAATTTGAGCTCTCTCTGAAACCTCAAGATCATCTGAAGAAGCCGACTCTTCCCCGGACCAACGCCATCTCGATAATAGGTTCCTTCGGGAAAGATAACGATTTTTTCACCGGATTTCAACAGGGTGAAAAGAGTCCTGAAGGAATCTAATGTCCGGAGAGTCCTTTGACGATCCAGAGGAATTCCTCCGAGAAGAGAAAGATACGTTCGGACGATGGGATAATGAAAGAGCTCTCTTTTGGCAACGAAATAAAGAAGAGGTTTAAAGGCTAAACTGATAATCGGGATATCTGTCCAGTACTGATGTTTAGGAAGAATAATAAGGGGTCCTTCTTCAGGAAGAGAGGAAGTTTCATAGATCTTAATTCGATAAAGTGTAGAAAAAACCAGAAAAGCCACTTTTCTGGTGAGTAAATAAATAAAACGATTCCTTCCCATTTGAAAGGAGGATTATGGAGTTTCGCCTCAATAGGAGTCAAAAAGGTCTTCTCCGGGGTTCTCGGAGGAAATCTCCACCTTCGCCATCTCCCTTTTGGCTTTTCTGGCAGCGGCTATCCCTGCCCTCAGGGCTTCTCGATTCAATCTTTCCGTCCCTTTTGGAACACG
>CALIBK010000117.1 GCA_938045955.1 uncultured bacterium
AGAGGGGTAGGACATTAGAAAGGACCAATTTAATCTTGGAAGGCCATCGATAAAGAGATCGATCATGAGAGTGAAAAGAAGAACAAATCCTATTAGAGTCGAAAAGAGACCCAGCACCCAGAAGAAATCGTCTCTCCATTTATTGTGGGCGATACTTTTCCGTATTTCCGATCTGTTTTTATTTTCCTTGGACACAGTCAATAAACCTCACGAATCTTTCTTTTAAACAGAAAACCGATAATATTCAAAAAGAGGGTCATGATAAAAAGGGTCACTCCTGCTGCAAAGATGGTTTTGTATTCAATCGTTCCATGAGGGACATCCCCGAGGCTCACTCCCACAATGTAAGCCGTGAGAGTTTGAATCGGTTCAATAGGATTGAAAGTTAAATTGGGCATCATTCCTGCTGCTATGGCGACGACCATCGTCTCTCCAATTGCTCTTGAGATTCCGATGATAAAGGCAGCTGCTATGCCTGAAAAAGCAGAGGGGATAATCACCCTGAAAGCCGTCTGAAATTTAGTGGCCCCCATGGCATAGGATCCTTCCCGAATATGCATGGGAACAGCCTTCATGGAATCTTCACTGACCGAGCTGACATAAGGAATGATCATGATTCCCATGATGATCCCGGGGCTTAATGCATTGAACCCTGAAAGATTCGGAATAAATTTTTGAAGAAGGGGGGTAAGGAAAAGTAAAGCAAAATAACCGTAAACCACAGTCGGAACTGCGGCAAGGAGTTCGAGAATGGGTTTGGCAATCTCTCTTATCTGGTGAGGAGCATATTCGCTGAGGTAGATGGCGACAATCAGCCCTACAGGCAGGGCCACCACAATAGCGATACTGGTTACCAGAAGAGTTCCACTGATAAGAGGGAGAATTCCAAACTTCGGTTGGGCGAACAAGGGGGTCCATTGAGTTCCACTGATAAATTCAATAAAAGGGACATCTTTGAAAAATCCTGAGGCTTCATAGAAAAGAATGAAGACGATACTGAGGGTGATAAATATGGAAGAGAGGGCACTCAGGAGAAGAACTCCTTCGATGACCCTCTCTTTCACTTTTATCCATCCCTTTTTTTTCACCGGCCTCTGTCCGATTGAAAATCGGATGGAAACGGTTCGGCACCGTTTCTCTACCGAAGTCTATTTCTTTTCTTCCAATTTAAGGAGATCTTCAATCTTTATCCCTATTTTGGGTTCACCCCCAAAAACGGTTCCAATTTTCTTTTTAGCAAACCTCTCCTCCGCCAGTTTATAAGCCTGTTCAGGCAGGGGAACATATTTCACCTGTTTTACCAGTTTGGCTGCGTGTTTCAAATAAAACTCGACAAATTCTTTTACTTCGGGTCTTTCTGCTGCTCTCTTACTCACATAGATAAAGATCGGCCTCGAGAGGGGTTGGTAGGTCCCATCCATGATGGTCTTCTCTGATGGAACAATTGGTCCTTTTCCCCCATCAATAGGAACGATTTTTAACCGATCTTTATTCTCTGCGTAATAGGCGTATCCAAAAAACCCGAGAGCCCCTCGATCATTGGCGATTCCTTGGACAAGAACATTATCATCCTCACTGGCAGTGAAATCCCCCCGGCTTGCCCTCGACTTTCCAACGATGGCTTCGGTGAAGTAGTCGAAGGTCCCGGAATCCACCCCTGGTCCGTAGAGGTTCAGGGGGGTCTCTGGCCAACCCGGGTTCACATGATTCCATTTTGTAATCTTCCTCTCGGCGGCGGGTTCCCAGATTTTCTTTAACTCTGAGGGAGTCATAGAGGTGACCCAATTATTTTTAGGATTTACCATCACTGCAATTCCGTCATATGCCACAGGAAGTTCGATATAATCGATTCCAGCCTCTTTGCAAGCCTCCATCTCCTTCTTAACGATGGGTCTCGAGGCATCTGAAATGTCTGTCTCCCCTCGACAAAACTTTTTGAATCCACCACCGGTTCCAGAAATACCCACCGTCACTTTTATGGTTCCTTTCTTCATCTTTTGAAACTCCTCGGCCACGGCTTCGGTGATGGGGTAAACCGTACTTGAACCATCAATCCTGATGATTTTTTCCTGGGCCAGAGTAAACGGGACACTAAATCCCAGAACGAATACACAGAACACTCCTATAGAACTTATTAAAATTGAGTTTACCATTTTGAATTTTGTTTTTTTCATTTTTTAGCCTCCTTTAGGATATTTTCGTTTTGTTTCAATTTTGTTACAAAAATATTATATTTTTGTTAACCCACTTCTACTCACCTCCTTCCTTTCATTCTCACTAAGCCTGTTCAATAACTCACAAGTCATTGTAAATCAGGGCTTTGCAGGGACATTAATTTTTTGCTTAATGCATTCTGTTATTCCGTACTTGACAAGGAATCCAGCTTGGTTTAAGTCTTTTCTCTTTGGATTCCTGCTTTCGCTGGAATGACCTCTAAATCCTCCTATGGTATCGAACAGCCTTTTCATTCAAATTTTGTTTTTGAATTAAAAATAGCAGGTGATTGTGGCAGCTTGATGAAGAAGAAATGAAATTCTGGTTACATTTAAAAAATGGGAGGCGGGATTTGAAATTTAATTATCTTATCCTAAATTGAGCGATTTTTCCTCATTAATTGAATCAAATATAC
>CALIBK010000118.1 GCA_938045955.1 uncultured bacterium
GGATGGAAAATCGCCGAGGCATTTAAATATCCTCACAAGGCAGCAGATCTTACCAGTGAATCCAGAAGGTTGATTGCTTCTAAGGCCCCTACCTTTCTATTCGCTCCCTATGTGGCCGATGCGATACTGTTCATCAAAACCCTCAAAGAGATGAAGGCCTCTCCACGACTCATCTGGGGGCAGGATGCAGGATTCATCGAGGCAGATTTTTATAAAACCCTGGGAGCAGATGTGAATGGGATTTTAACCCGTGACCTCTTCTCCCCTGAACTTGCCAGGGTAAAACCTGTGGCAGGTAAATTGAATGAAATGTATAAGAGGATGACAGGGTATGACTTCTCGGGTAGTTCTGCGAGAGACTTTGTGGGGGTTCAGGTCTGGGCTCATGTTTTGAATAATGCCAAATCGACCGCTCCAGAGGCCATCCGAAAAGCCCTTAATGAACTCCACCTTCCTGGAGAGGAGCTCGTGATGCCATGGAAAGGAGTAAAATTTGGTTCTCCATTTCCAGGGGATACCCAGCAGAATGAACTTGGTTCAGGAGTCATTAACCAGTATCAGGGTTATCCAGGTGGGAAATTACACATTATCTTCCCATTTGAGGCCGCTACCTCCAAGCTGATCTATCCCTTCCCAGGATGGAAATAATTCTTTTACGTGGGGAACGGTTTTAATCCGTTCCCCACAAGTTTAGATCCATCTTTAATTCCCACATATTTTAAATGAACAGGGAGAGGGAAAGTATTTAAAAAGGGTAGGGAAAAATGGAATTGACGACTCAATTGATCATTTATGGGGTTCTTATGGGCCTTGTATTTGCCCTTATTGCCCTCGGTCTTTCCCTTATCTTCGGGGTAATGAACATTGTCAATTTTGCCCATGGTGAATTCTTAATGGTGGGGATGTATATTGCCTATCTTCTCTCTACGTTTCTTCACCTCGATCCCCTTCTTTCTCTCCCTATAGCAGCCATGGCCGGATACTTATTGGGGATCATGAGCTATCATCTTCTAATTCATCAAATTCTTCGGGGACCGATGGTCGCCCAGCTTTTTGGAACCTTTGGATTGATGCTCTTTCTTCGTTATCTGGCCATGTATATCTTCACTCCGGATGTCCGTTCGATCAAACAGGGTCTCCTGGTGGGAAAGACCCTCTCCCTGGGCTGGGTTACCCTGGACCTGAGCAAGTCGGTCTCTGCAGCGCTCTGCATGATCTCCTTTGGAATCGTCTACTGGATGATCTATAAAACCAAATTAGGAAGGGCCTTAAGGGCCACTTCGATCGACTCGGAAGCCGCACAGTATATGGGGATCGATACAAAGAAAATGAATGCTCTGGCCTGGGGAATCGGTGGGGCTACTGTTTCATTGGCTGGGTCCCTTCTGGCCCATTTTTATTATGTGACCCCTACCGTAGGGATGCTCTTTACCCTGATCGCCTTCGCCATTGTGGCATTGGGAGGATTTGGAAGTATCTCTGGAGCCTTCGTCGCAGGGATTATCATTGGTCTCATCATGGTCATAAGTGGTCATTTTTTAAGTGAACTTAAGTTTACCTTCGTCTATATCGTCTATTTTTTGGTTGTTGTCTTTCGCCCACGAGGTCTCTTTGGGTGGTGAGATGGGACGTCTTTTGAAAGACATTTTCTCTTTTGAGGATAGACCCCGATTTGAGCGAATCGGTTTTCTGATTTTTATTCTTATCGTCCTTGTCTTTCCATGGATTATAAAGTCTGCCTATGGCAGGGCGGTGATGATCAAATTTCTCCTCTTTGCCTTGTTTGGCCTTGGCTGGAATCTCATCGGGGGATATGGGGGGCAGGTCGATCTTGGACAGGCAAAGAATGTGGGTTTTGGTGCTTATGCGACAGGGCTGATGATGCTCTGGTGGAATGTTCCTTTCTGGGTGACCGTACCCGTGGGGATGATCATCGCAGCCGCTGAATCGTTCGGTGTGGCCTATCCGATGTTTCGTCTCAAAGGACATTATTTTGCGATCGCGACGCTCTGTGTAGCCTTGGTCTGGAAGGAACTTTTCGTATTCTGGGATTGGACAGGAGGAGCCAGAGGGGTTGAGATTCCCATCAGACCCACTCCTAATTTTACCTATATGCAATTTGGCTCTCCAATTTATTACCACTACTTTATCTTCTTTCTTTTCATGACTCAGCTCCTGTTTATGAACTGGTTCAGGAAATCTAAACTGGGCTATGAGTGTCAAGCCGTTAGAGATAATGAGGATGTGGCTGCAAGTCTTGGAATCAATGTTTATCGGACAAAGGTCATCGCCTATACCATTACGGGTGGATTGGGGGGAGTTGGAGGAAGTTTTATGACTGTCTACTATTTATACATCGATCCTGACTTTGTGATGCCTCTTGATTTGTCCATCTTGATTGCAATGACCGTCATGGTAGGAGGTGCAGGATCGATATGGGGGCCAGTGATCGGAGCAGCTCTTCTTATTCCCCTCGATATGTATCTGGGAGCCTGGCTTGGAGCTCAGAAACGTCTGGGGATCGACTTCATGATCTATGCGGTAATCATGATGTTTATTGCTGCTCGAGAACCAAAAGGCATCTGGGGAATTATTGAGAGGATGAGAAAAAAGAGAGCGTGACAGGATGAGGCTACTCGAAGTAAAACATCTATTCAAAGAGTTTGGAGGGGTGGTGGCCAATTCGGATATCTCCCTCGAAGTGGAAGAAGGGATGACTATGGGTCTCATCGGTCCAAATGGGGCAGGGAAAACCACTCTCTTTAATTGTATCGCAGGGTACTACAGACCCACTCGTGGGAAAATTTTATTTGATGGAAAAGACATTACTGGCTGGCCCTCCCATCAGGTGGCCCGGATCGGGATTGCAAGGACATTTCAGGGAATGAAAACATTGCCCAATATGACCGTCGAGGAGAATGTGATGGTAGGGGCCTTCTGTCGAACCAAAAATCGGGAGGTAGCCCGAGGGGAAGCCCAGGAGATTATGGAGCTTCTCAACCTTCGAGAAAAAGCCCAATCCCTTCCCACAGAACTTCCGATCGCCATACAGAGGAGAATCGAACTTGCCCGGGCGCTCGCTACCAAACCAAAACTCTTGATGTTAGATGAGATCGCTGCAGGCCTGAATCCTCTCGAAATAAAAGAGATCCTTCAAACGATCAAAAGAATTAAAGAAGAGAGGAGACTCACCCTCTTCCTCATTGAACACGTGATGGAATTCATTATGACCATCTCGGAGACCGTCATCGTCATGGCCGCGGGTCGGAAGATTGCGGAAGGTCCACCGGAGAAGGTTGCAAGAGAACCAAAGGTTATTGAGGCTTACCTCGGAGAGAAATATGCTAAGGGTTGATCGGATCAGGGTGCTTTATGAGGGGATTCCTGCCCTTCATGAGGTGAGTCTGGAAGTAAAAAAAGGAGAACTGGTGGCCGTCGTGGGAGCCAATGGGGCTGGAAAGAGTACGTCTCTGAAGGCCATCGTGGGAACGGTTAAACCCGCCTCCGGGATGATTGAATTTGAACAGAAAGATATAACGAGGTTTACGACCCCTGAGATTGTTCGATTGGGAATTGTCTATATCCCCGAGGCCAGACATATCTTTGGACCCTTAACCGTGGAAGAGAATCTTCTCCTGGGGGCCTTTACCTCTAATTCTGAGAAAGAGGTGAAGGAACATCTTGATTATGTTTATCAACTTTTTCCCATTTTGAAGGAGAGAAGAAAACAGAGAGGGGAGACCCTCAGTGGGGGGGAACAGCAGATGTTAGCGATCGGACGCGGATTAATGACCCGGCCCAAACTCCTCATGTTTGATGAGCCCTCTCTGGGATTGATGCCGAAATTGGTAAGCGAACTCTTCAAGACAATCTCTCTTTTAAAAGAAGAGGGTTTCACCATCCTTCTCGTCGAGCAGAACGTCCGTGAGGCACTGGAGATTGCTGACCGAGGGTATATCCTTCAGACAGGTAGAACCATTCATACCGGAACAGGGAAGGAACTTCTCGAATCCGAAATGGTCAGAAAAGCCTTTTTAGGTTTGTAAGGAAGTTTTTTGGATACCGGTTCGTAATTGAGCCAGTTCCCATACATACTGATAAAGATGGAGTCCTTTGCTATAGGCAATGGTTTCACCAGGCTCCACCCCTAATTTCTTAGCCATATCCTCCTTAAGGAGTTGTAAGGCCCCCAGGTTTGCCGGAAATCCACCCCAGAGATCCCACGATCTAAAATAGACAAAAAAGTGAAGTTTCCCGTATCGCACCCGGCAATCGATCAATCTCAAGCAGGGAGGGTCGTTCAACAGACAATCCTCGGGTCTTCCCACCTCCATGATGGTTTGATTGGTATGGAAGCCATACTTTCTGTATTTTTCAATCACGGCTTCAATCTGATTCGGGCCAACAATCAGAGGTTCATCCATGGTCACATTCCCTTTTTCATCTTTATATCGTTTTATTAGTATCCCGCTTAATCTCTCACCATAAACGTAATCTTCATTCTCGTCCTTCACGCCCACCATAATCTTTTCATTGAAGTAAGTCTCGATATAACCGGGATCAACCGGAGCAGGAATCCCAAGACTGGGTGGAATATCTGGCTCGAGAGGTCTCATATGAGGATGTGTAATTTTAATCCTCACATCGTCAAACTCAAGCCTCTCCGAACCTTCGAAACTTCCCTGGTCAATGACATAACGATAGCCATGATCCAGGATATTGAATACACACTGAAACCAGGCATCCGGAATGTCCCGTGCTACAATGGAAATGGTTTTTAGGGAACCTTCTTCGTGATCCATTAGAACGATCCTCCTTCTTAGCAGGGGTTTATGAGATGATGCAATTTCATATTATACCTTACGAGAGGATGAAATAAAATAGAACGAGTTGATAAAGAATGACCCCCACGTAAATGAGAGCAATCCCGAGGGTAAGGGCCTTAACCAATCTAAATTTAATATGGATACATAACAGGATGGCAGAGAAAGAAACGATACCAAATTTCCAGACCCAGAATTTATCCCCATAAATACTCACCACTGAGTTCACCACAGGATTTACTTCATGACCCCCAAGATCCAGAATTCCCATTGTAAATAATGCATCAAGAACGTTTAATCCTATAATGAGTGTAAAGAGAAAGAGTAACCCCGGGCTATACCGGTCTACATAGCCACCTCGTTTCTGGTCCTCCTTCCTTCGAAAACGACTTCTCCGACCCCAGAAGATATATTTACTCAAAAGGGGAGTCGGTTTTTCACGCCGGTCTTTAAGAACCCGTCGATCAAATTCTTCCATTTTAGAAGCCTATCTTTTCACCAGAGTGGAGGGATTCATTAAAAACTGATCCATTGAAGTTATCCCTTTTTTCTGATAAATTATGGCCAATATGAGGAATATTTACCAGCTTTCGCCCAAAGAGATTCGTCTCCTTATACGAAAGGGGAAATGGGATCGTCCTACGGCTGGATTGGCCATGGGCTATGCCCAGGCCAATCTGGTCATCCTCCCTGAAAGGTATGCCTTTGACTTCCTCCTTTTCTGCCAGCGTAACCCCAGGCCCTGTCCGCTGCTCGAAGTCCTGGAGCCAGGACAATATCGGACCAAGTTTCTTTCCAAAGATGCGGATGTCCGAACGGACATTCCTCGATATAATATCTATCGAAAAGGTCAACTCGAAGCCACGGTTAAAGAGATAAAGGGCCTCTGGGAAAAGGATTGGGTATCCTTCCTCTTAGGCTGTAGCTTCTCATTTGAAGAGGCCCTTCTTCGGGCAGGTATTCCGATTCGTCATATCGAAGAGAAAAAGAATGTCCCTATGTATATTACCAATATACCCTGTGAACCTGCCGGCCTCTTCAAAGGTCCCATGGTTGTAACGATGAGGCCGATTCCTTCTGAAAAAGTAAGCCTTGCTGTCCAGATTACTTCCCGATACAGGATGGTTCATGGAGCACCCGTTCATATAGGGGACCCGCGAAGGATTGGAATTAAGAATCTAAGGGAACCCGATTTTGGAGATCCGGTCACAATGTATAAGGGAGAGGTTCCCTGTTTCTGGGCCTGCGGGGTGACTCCCCAATCGGTGGTCATGAAGGCGAAGCCTGAACTCTGTATTACCCATGCTCCCGGTCATATGTTTATCTCAGATCTCCTGAACGAAGAATTAGCCAGCTTTTAATCAGGATCTCAGATATCCTTTTTATGACTGTTTTATAACTGTGAACCGGAGGAAATGGAAATGGACAAAACCGAGATATATGAAAAACATCGGAAATATTTAGCTCCCTGTGTGACGCCTTATTATCAGGAACCCCTGATTCTGGATAGGGGGAAAGGGAAGTATCTCTACGATATCGATGGGAAAGAGTATCTCGACTTCTTCGGGGGGATTGTGACTATTAGCGTGGGTCATTGTGATGAGGAGATCACAGAGAAGACCTGCGAGCAGATGAGAAGACTTCAACATACCTCCACCCTATATACCCATCTTCCTGTGATTCAACTTGCGGAAAAACTGGCACAGATTACTCCGGGAAAGCTTCAGAAGTCTTTTTTTACGAACAGCGGAACCGAAGCAATTGAGACCGCTGTACTCATCGCTCGACTTTATACAGGAAGTACTGAGCTCATTGCCTTGAGACATTGTTATAGTGGACTGTCCCTTTTGACCATGAATATTACGGGGCATCAAAGATGGCGTCTGGGAGGAAGCCTTGTTCCCGGAATCAAACATGCCCATAATGCATACTGTTTTCGTTGTGCTTTCGGAAAGGAGTATCCCTTCTGTAACCTCGAATGCGCAAAGGATGTAAAAGAGTTGATTGAAACAACCACCTCAGGACGGCTTTCGGCATTTATTGCAGAGCCCATTCAGGGAGTGGGTGGGTTCATTACACCCCCTAAAGAATACTTTAAAGAAGTAGTCTCCATCGTAAAAAGCTATGGAGGACTCTTCATCTGTGATGAGGTCCAGACAGGCTGGGGAAGAACCGGGGGAAAGATGTTCGGAATCGAGCACTGGGAAGTCCAACCTGATATCATGGTCATGGCCAAGGGTGCTGCAAATGGTGCTCCCGTCGGAATTACGATCGCAACCCCTGAGGTCGCCGATGCACTCAAGGGTTCTCATATTTCCACTTTCGGGGGAAATCCCGTCACCGCAACTGCGACCCTTGCCACGATCGAAGCGATTGAAAGGAGAGGTCTGGTTCAGAAGGCCGAGGAGATGGGCCAATTCTTAAGGGATCGGCTGGAAGGTTTAAAAGAGAAATTTAAAATGATTGGAGAAGTTCGGGGGATGGGCTTAATCCAGGGCATGGAGATCGTGAAGGAGAGGAAAGAGCCTGCACCTGAGTGGGTCGATCAGATCTTTGAAGAAACCAAGAGGGAGGGACTTCTCATCGGTCGAGGGGGACTCTACGGGAATGTGATCCGACTCACACCCCCCCTTACGATTGAGAAAGACGAGATTCTCCGTGCGGTCCAGATTCTGGATCATGCCTTCGGGAAGATTTCATCTCTTCGATAAATTTGACAATCTGAAGGGAGTTAGATAATATTTTCCCGTTGTGAGACAAAAATCCATGGAGGGAGAGAGATGAAAAAATGCTTGCTAATAAGTTTGATAGGGTTTACTTTCTTTCTTTTTCCACTGATGATCTATGCCCAGCAGAAACCCATTTATGGAGGTTCTCTCACGATCGCACAGGGGGTGGAACCTCCGGGCCTCGATCCAACCACGGCAACCTCTGCTGCGATTCCAAGGGTGGTCTACGGGAATCTCCTTGAAGGGCTGGTAAGGATCGACAGGGAGGGAAAGATCGTTCCTGCCCTGGCCAGTGAATATAAGATTTCAAAGGATGGAAAGGAGTACACCTTTCATCTTAAGAAAGAAGTGAAATTTCACGATGGAAAATCCTTGAGTGCAGAGGATGTAAAGTTTACTTTTAACCGACTGATGGATCCCCAGATCACCATTCCCAATCGAAGATATTATCAGGATATTGAGTCGATCGAAATAGTTGATACCCATACCATTAAATTCAAATTGAAGAACCCGAACTCGATGTTTCTATTCAATTTAGCAAGACCCGACTCCATCATCATCCACAGCCAGGTTGCAGATAAACTTAAGACGGCTCCTGTGGGCACGGGTCCATTTCGATTCGTTGAATGGGTCAGGGGGGATCGAATCCTTCTTGAGAAGTTTGGGGCCTATCATCGAAAAGGGCTCCCCTACCTGGATAAGGTCACCTTTAAGTTCATCGGTGATCCGAGTGCTCAGATCGCAAGCCTTCGTGCAGGGGATATCGATGTTATAGGTTACGATGTGAGTCCGGAGAATGCGCTCCTCTTAGAGAAGGATCCAAGATTTAAGGTTTTCAATGGATATACGACCACGGAGGTCATTCTCTCCACCAATAATTCACGAAAACCCTTTGATGATGTTCGCGTAAGGAGGGCTATGGCTTATGCCATTGACCGGGAAGCCCTGATCAAAGGAGCCATGTCAGGTTACGGGACCCCTATTGGAAGCCATATGGATCCAGGAAATCCTTATTATATCGATCTTACAAAAACCTATCCTTACAACCCGGAAAAGGCGAAACAGCTTCTTTCAGAAGCAGGATATCCCAATGGATTTGAGGCGGTGATCAAACTTCCAGAACGGTTTGCCTATGCTCGACGGACAGGCGAGATTATAGTCGATATGCTTTCTAAGGTAGGAATTCGATTAAAGATCGAACTCATGGAATGGGGACAGTGGCTATCTCGAGTCTTCGAGAACGCCGATTATGATCTTACTGTGATTGGTCATTCAGAACCTTTCGATATCGATATTTATGGCAATCCGAAATATTATTTCCG
>CALIBK010000119.1 GCA_938045955.1 uncultured bacterium
TTTAAAGATAACCCTTCTGGATTCCCGTTTTCACGGGAATGACGTTTTCATTTATTGATTGGTAGTTGTCATTCCTGCGGAAGCAGGAATCCAGTATATTTGATTCAATGAATGACGAAAAATCGCTCAATTTAGGTTAAAATTAGGGCAAAGAATCTTCAGGGTTTAAAGATGAGTTCGATGGAAGGTGCGTTTTTATCGATCTTCGTTCCTACCGAAGATGAACAGTAGGCACAAAGATATTCATACTCATCCCCTTCAGGGAGAACCAGAAGAAGTTTCTTTCTCACCGGGACAGCCCTTCTGCAATTGGGGCAGTATAAAGAGGTAGTTTCAAACTCTTCAAACTGGGATTGTCTCATAAATCCCTATTATAAGGAAAAATAGTTTAAATGACAATATACTTAAAATCGTTTGAAATAGGGGATGGGAAGGTGTTATAAAAAATAAAGGAGAATCACCCTTGTTTTTCCTTCGTAAATTTATTTTTTTTCTTATCCTTTTAGTTCTTCTCCTCGATTTCTCCTCACAATCAGAGGCAATCCATGAGGATTTGTTTATAAAAGCTAAAATCATCCCTGTTAAACACATAAAAAAAGCCCCTAATTTTAAGCTGGAAGACCTTTATGGGAAAGAGGTTGAACTCCATTCCTTTAAGGGAAAGGTAATTCTCCTCATCTTCTGGGCCACATGGTGTGGACCTTGTAAAAAGGAGATGCCTTCCATGGAGGCCCTTTACCAACAACTTAAACATCAGGACTTTATTCTATTAGGAATATCTGTGGATTATGAGAGAAAGGGGAAAGTCAAGGAATTTATCGAAAAGAATGGATTCAGCTTTCCCATCCTTCTCGACCCAAAGCTTCAGGTCTATTATCTTTATGAGATCGAAGTTATTCCCACTGCAATTCTGATCGATAAGCAGGGAGGGATCATTGGAAAAGCTGTTGGACCAAGAGACTGGACTGCTTCAGAAGTGGTGTCCCTCATCGACCTGTTGATCAAACAATAATTTTTATATTTTCACGTGGAATTCATTCCAAGGGAGGTGAGATGGGAATGTGGAAACGATATTGGATTATTATATTTCTAATAATCGTCCCCTATCTTCAAGCAGAGCCTATCTATAAATGGGTCGATAAAAGTGGTGTAGTCAATTTCACTGATGATTTTGAGAAAGTTCCCCCGCAGTATCGTGATCAAATACAGAAAATAGAACCAAAGGAGGAAAAAAAAGATATTCAAAAAGGGGAGTCCCTTTTCGTACCTCCTTCTACTTCTCCCATGGTGAGAGAGAGAAAAGAAACCGATATTTATGGGAGGGATGAAACATGGTGGCGAGAGAGGGTACGGCCATGGATAGAGCAGTTGAGGGAAGCGACTCAGAATTTAGAAATTGCAAAAAATGAGTTTGCCCAAAAGACAGTAGAGATGGGTCGAAAAGGATTGGTGAGCCGAGCCAGATATCAAACGGAGGCAGAAAAGTATGACCGGGAGAGAAAGAAATATGAAGCTCAAATTGCGGAGGCAAAAGAAATGTTAGAAAAACTCTCCAAAGAGGCTGAAGAGGCAAAGGCCAATCCGGATTAGTTAAAGTAGAACTGACAAAATTCCATGAAGCCTGAGAAATTAAAAAACGAGAACATTCAAGATTTGGATGAGGGGAACAAAATAAGGACAGTGATCCTTCCTATTCGGGGAATGAGTTGTGCCTCCTGTGTGAATCGAGTAGAGAAGGCCATTCGTTCTTTAAAAGGAGTCCTTCAGGTCAGTGTCAATTTGGCGACCGAGAGCGCCTCCATTGAGTATCTTCCACAAACCGTCTCGATCGAGGATTTTAAAAAAGTCGTCAGAGATTCTGGCTATCAGGTTCTGGAAGCTGAAGAAGAAGATCTTGTTGAGAAGGAGAGGAGGGCTCGGGAGGCAGAGCTCTTCCAGTTGAAACAGAAATTTATTCTCGGAGTCCTCCTCCTAACACCCATTCTAATCCTGATGTATGGGGGCTCTTTTTTCGAAAAAAATATAGGTCTTTCAAGGGAGGGCAACTTCTTTCTCCAGTTTTTGTTGGCGACCCCTGTTCAGTTCTGGAATGGATGGCCATTCTATGTGGGTTTTTGGAAGGCTCTCAAACAGAAGACAAGTGATATGAATACATTGATTGCAGTGGGGACCTCTGCTGCTTATTTCTATAGCGTTTTAGTTACGTTTTTTCCTGATCTCATTCGAGTAGAAGGAGTAATGCTGGATGTCTATTTTGACACCTCAGCGGCCATCATCGTTCTTATCCTTCTTGGCAGATTTCTTGAGTCAAGGGCAAGGGGAAGGACTTCCGAAGCCATAAAGAAACTGATCGGGCTTCAGCCTAAAATAGCGAGGGTGGTGAGAAATGGCAGGGAAATCGATATTCCCGTGAGTGAGGTTCAGGTCGGGGATCTTATCATTGTGCGTCCGGGAGAGAAGATACCTGTGGATGGAATTATTAAAGAGGGTTATTCCTTTGTGGACGAATCGATGGTGACCGGTGAACCCCTTCCCGTGGAAAAAAAGGTCGGGGATCAAGTGATTGGAGCGACCCTGAATAAAGGGGGAACATTTAGATTTGAGGCCACCAAGGTGGGGCGAGAAACCTTTTTAGCACAGATTATTCGACTGGTTCAAGAGGCTCAGGGTTCTAAACCTCCCATTGCAAGAATGGTGGATCTCATCGCCAGTTACTTTGTTCCTGCTGTAATTGGAATTGCTATTTTTACCTTCTTCATTTGGTCTTTATGGGGGCCGTCGCCTTCTTTCACTTATGCCTTCCTTACCTTTATCGCGGTTCTCATTATCGCCTGTCCCTGTGCTTTAGGTTTAGCCACACCTACGTCAATTATTGTTGGAATAGGCAAAGGGGCTGAGAATGGAATTTTGATTCGGGGTGCAGAGGCCTTAGAGAAGGCTCATCAGCTTCAAACCATCGTTTTCGATAAAACCGGGACGATTACCAATGGAAAACCTTCCGTGATAGAAGTCATTGGATTCGGAGGATTTACAAAGGAAGAAGTTTTATGTCTTGCAGCCTCAGCAGAGAAAGGGTCCGAGCATCCGTTAGGAGAAGCCGTTGTAAAGAGGGCAGAGGAGATGGGAATAAGGTTTTTGGAGGCAAAAGACTTCAAGGCAATTCCCGGTTACGGGATCGAAACTTTGATCGATTCTAAAAAGGTCCTTTTAGGGAATCTTAAATTAATGGAAGAAAAAGGAGTCATCCTTAACAATTTACTGATTGAGGCAGAACGTCATTCCTCGAAAGGGATGACAGTAATGGTTCTTTCTGTCAATGGAAGACCAGCGGGTCTGATTGTCGTCTCTGACACCTTGAAAGAGAACTCACCAGAAGCTATAAGGAGCTTAAAAAGAATGGGCTTGGAAGTGGTCATGGTGACGGGAGATCATGAACGAGCTGCTAAAGCCATTGCCCAGCAGGTTGGAATTGAGCGAGTCCTTGCAGAGGTTCCTCCGGATAGAAAGGCTGAGGTGATCAAAAAACTCCAGTCGGAAGGGAAAAAAGTGGGAATGGTGGGGGATGGTGTAAATGATGCGCCTGCATTGGCTCAGGCCGATGTTGGAATTGCCATTGGGACTGGAACCGATATAGCCATCGAGACTTCGGATATCACGCTTATCGGTGGGGATTTAAGAGGAGTCGTTACGGCGATTGCTCTGAGCAGGGCGACCATTCGAAATATTAAACAGAACCTCTTCTGGGCATTTGCCTATAATACTCTCCTTATTCCAGTGGCAGCAGGAGTGCTTTATCCTTTTTTCGGGATCCTTCTCAATCCCATATTGGCTGCAGGAGCGATGGCTTTTTCTTCAGTGACTGTTGTAAGCAATGCTTTAAGATTAAAAAGGTTCAAGCCCCTATAGCAAAAAACAGGAAAGTTATCTTTTATGTTTCCATCATCACATTAAAAGGGAGACTTATGGCCCGATTCTTTGAGGACAATTCATTTTCCATTGGAAATACACCCATGGTTCGAATCAACCGGATGGCCCAGGGACTCAAAGCCACTATTCTTGGGAAAATTGAGGGTAGAAACCCTGCCTACTCCGTGAAATGTCGGATCGGAGCCAACATGATCTGGACAGCCGAAAAGCAAGGGGTGCTCAAGCCTGGGATGGAAATCATCGAACCTACGAGCGGAAATACAGGAATCGCTCTGGCTTTTGTAGCAGCGGCAAGAGGATATAGACTGCACGTGACTATGCCCGATACCATGTCTATTGAAAGACGAAAGATCCTTGCCATCTTTGGAGCAAATATTATCCTAACCCCTGGATCAAAAGGAATGAGAGGGGCGATTGAAGAGGCTGAACGAATCGTTCAATCCGATCCATCAAGATTTTACATGCCCCAACAATTTAAGAATCCCGCCAACCCAGAGATTCACTTCAAGACGACCGGTCCTGAGATCTGGGAACAAACCGATGGGGAGATTGACGTCCTTGTCTCAGGAGTTGGAACGGGAGGAACCATAACTGGAGTTTCAAGATATATTAAGGGGGAGAAAGGGAAGAAGATCGTCAGTGTGGCTGTGGAACCCGCCGAGAGTCCTGTGATCACCCAATTTCTATCCAAAGAGGAACTCAGGCCTGCCCCTCACAAAATCCAGGGAATTGGCGCGGGGTTCATTCCGGAGACACTTGATTTATCCATCGTTGATCGGGTAGAACAGGTAAGCAGTGAAGAAGCCATCGAACATGCAAGAAGACTTGCACGAGAGGAGGGAATTCTTTCAGGGGTCAGTTGTGGAGCAGCCATGGCGGTGGCTTTAAGGCTTGCCAAAGAGAGCGAATTTGAAGGGAAGACGATCGTTGTGATCCTCCCCGATTCAGGGGAACGTTATTTAACAGGTCCTCTCTTTGAAGGGATCTATGATGAAGCAGGAATGCCCAGGTCAGGAAGGATGAAATAGTCACCTAAGTCTTTAGGCTTGATTAAAAAGATAAAACTTGGAATGGGAAAAGGAGGCTCTATAAAATGGTTCCAAGAAGATTGTCGGTTATTCTCATTATGCTCATCATCAGTTTATGGAGTACCCTTGGGTTCTCTATTACCGAGGATGAAAAGAATAATATTGCTGTTTATGAAAAAGCTGCGGATGGAGTTGTCAATATCACAAGCATTGCCGTTCAATTAGATTTTTTCTTTAATCCATTTCCTACACAGGGATCGGGATCTGGTTCTGTGATCGATTTGAAAGGCCATATCCTGACCAATCATCATGTCGTGGCCAATGCCCAAAAATTGGAAGTCACCCTGGCGGATGGATCTAAGTGGCCTGCGAAATTAGTGGGTTCGGATCCAGACAATGATCTGGCCGTAATCAAAATCGATGCACCTCGTGAGAAGCTCAAGGTGATTCCAATGGGGGATTCGAGAAATCTCAGAATTGGCCAGAAAGTGCTTGCCATTGGGAATCCATTTGGATTGGAGAGAACCCTGACCACGGGAGTGATTAGCTCATTAGGAAGAACCATTCGTTCGGATGCTGGATATTTGATTGAGGATGTGATTCAGACCGATGCAGCCATTAATCCTGGAAACTCTGGAGGGCCGCTGCTGAATTCCGAAGGAGAAATCATAGGGATCAATACGGCCATCATCAGTCCCTCAGGGGGTAGTGTGGGAATTGGATTTGCCATTCCCGTCAATACTGCAAAGCGGATCGTCCCGGAACTCATTTCGAAAGGATATGTATCTTACCCCTACATTGGCGCTACAATTCAATCCCTTATCCCGGAGATAGCTCAATTTCTTAAATTAAAAATAGACCGAGGAGCAATGATTGCAGAGGTGGTGAAAGGAGGGCCTGCCGATAAGGCAGGTTTAAAGGGAGGAACTCAAAGGGTTCAGGTGGGGAATATGATCGTGATTGTAGGTGGGGATGTTGTGGTCAAGGCGGATCAGCAGGATGTTAAAACGCATGATGATTTAATTCGATATATCCGGGAAAAGAGACCTGGTGATATTATTCTTCTTAAAGTTTATCGAAAGGGTGACTTTAAAGAAATTAAAGTCACCCTTGGGGAACGTCCACGGAGAAGGTAGGTCAGATTCTTCCTATTTTCCGGGTCGTTTTAAAGGTATTTGGGGCAATTGAGGGATTTGAGGAATCTCTAACTTTTGTGGAGTCTCTGTGATCTGAGTCTTTGCTCCACTTCCATATCCGATGAGGATCATCTCCAGATCTTTTGATTTGGATTTAATCAACCCATAGGGCGAGACCTCCTTATAAACCCAGGCATCCACGATACCTTCCGGGTCCTGGTATTGAAGGTGCTGGGTTTTAAAAGTTCCTGCGGGAACTTTGATGGTCTCAATTCCTTTATCAATTATTTTTCCTGCTTTTTCCGGTCTTTCCTCTTTTGAAGGTTGCATCATCTGAACAGGCATATCCATGGCGGGCTCATCTCCCATCTTGACAATCATTCGCTTGACATTCTTCTGATCCTCCGGGTTCCCAGAGACAAGCATTTTGGTAATCACCTTTCCTTCCTGTTTTGTTTCCATCACTGTTTCGTACCAGTAAGCATCTCCTTCTTTACCCACAATGGCAATTTTCATCTTCGAAGGAGGTTCGCCTTTTGCTGTAATCTGATATTCGGACCATCCCCCCACGACCGGTTTAAATTCTGAATAGAAACGAGGTCCTGCACTTTTACCAAACTGAGCGTAACCAATAGATCCAATCGTTAAGATCAATCCCATAAAGACTACCAAAGCAATTTTTCTCATGTCTTTCCTCCTATCATATCGGAAAATTATTAATAAACATCATAACACACTTGAAACAGTTTAACTACTTTTTTCATTTCAAGAAAGGTCGTTTCTTTCATTTTGTTAAGGCTTTTCATTTAAGGTCCATCGAGGAACACGAGTTCCAGAAAAACGCATTTCCTCATTGCCAGTCAATAGATACCTAAATTGAGCAATTTTTCGTCATTCATTGAATCAAATATACTGGATTCCTGCTTCCGCAGGAATGACAACTACCAATCAATAAATGAAAACGTCATTCCCGTGAAAACGGGAATCCAGAAGGGGTATTTTTAAATAATACTAAGAATCGCTCAATTTAGGAGATAGATAGCGTAAGCCACTTCATCTTTCTTTGGTGGTTTCCCTTCGTTGAGGGTTTAATCGAAAAAAAACCAAGCAACAACTTCTGGAATTTTATGAGCAAATGCAATGGACATCATACCTTTGCTATTCCTCTCGATAAATTTTTTATGTCCGCCTTTTTTGAGTCATTCTTTAACAGGCTCTAACTTTTTTTCTGTTTCTTCTGGATCACCAGTTTCCGAGAGCATCTCTCCAGTAGCTAAAGACTCTGAAGATGTTCCGTGCGTGTGAATAATCACTACCCCTGGCGTTTCCAAATATAAACGCTTGACCAGGTTTTCAACAGTAGCATTTTCATTTTTTAATTCTTCAATCTTATAGTCATTTTTAACCAATTCTTCTTTTATTGAATCCCATGGGAAACCATCCGAGATTTTAGGAACCACACCAGTATCTTTTGCTTTGTTAAAAAGACCGTCATACCAGTCGATTTCACAACTATCCATGTATTTCAGTTTGACTCCATTTTTTAAAGGAGAAGTTTCTACAGGAATATGCTTTAACCACTCGAAGGGCCATAAGATATCTTCCTGTGCGTATAGGAGCGGAGTTCCTCCTAAGAGTTCAGAGATATTTAACAATTTCTTTGTTAATTGGAAATGTGGAAAGTTTGATATCTTTCTTTTATGATAAATATCAATCAATCCTCTGGCGAACTCCACAGTGCGAGTGATAGCCTCGTCAGCAGTAAGTCGCTGAGTTTCATCGATCACAGCGCCCCTGAAGACCATGTGGACAGCGTACTCAATCCTTATTATTCGACGTACCCATTGAGAGGAGCCTTTACCTTCTGAAAAGATACGAAAAGGCATGGTCACTTTTTCTTGGTTGAGATCCAATGGAAAGACTGAATCTACATTGAGCTCTTCAGCCTGGAATCTTAGCCTCATCACCCCCTTATCGAACTTCCATGTCCCATGATGAGCCAGCATATCCGTAAGGTTCTGGACATATAAAAGGGCCTTCCCGGATGGCTCAAAAAGAAGAATAACATCTGTATCTTTCTTTGGTTTTGTGCCATTGTCATCCATTATATGGTAATAAGACACCTGAATCGGGCTAATGGCTTTGATCCGGCTTTCAACGATTTTGTGGGTTTCACCATAACTATTTCTAAATCCATAAGGGGTTACAATCCAGCTTAAAAG
>CALIBK010000120.1 GCA_938045955.1 uncultured bacterium
TAAATAAGATTTTGAATGGAGATACTAACTTAAAAGATGAGGATGGTAAGGATATTTTTCAGGATAGATTTAGGTATCTCAAGACTAAGGGTATTGACTTTGAGGACCTATATAGAAAAATTTTCGGCGGTAAAGGTAGTCTTGGGTTATATGAGTTAAAAAATGCTGAGGGAGAGATAGGGTTAAAAGTTGGAGAGAATGAATATTTTGGGGTTATAAATATCGGCGATGTCTCAGCTTTCAAAAAAGAATTAGATAAAAAGGGCATTTCGGTTGGGCAGGATGTAATCTCAAGTTCTCTTTTTGATGATATTAAAAAAGAAGGTTCTAAGATAAATGTGCTTATTGGCTCAAAGAAGTTTATTGAAGGTTGGGATACATGGCGCGTTTCTTCAATGGGACTCTTAAATATAGGTAAAGGGCAGGGTCCACAGATTATCCAGTTATTTGGAAGAGGAGTAAGGCTTAAAGGTAAGGGAATGTCCTTAAAAAGAAGCAGTGAGGATGTTGGGATTCAACTTTTAGAGATGCTCAATGTTTATGGAATTAAGGCTGACTATCTAAATAAGTTCTTGGAGGCAATAAGGCGCGAAGAAGTAGAGTTTGAAACTATAGAAATACCTGTAACACTCCAACACGAGGATAAATGGAAGAACCTTTACACCCTTTCTAAACCAGAAAAGAGGTTTGAGGAAGAAGAGATTTTAAAGTTAAAGATAGATGATAGGATTCATTATACAGTTGACCTTCTGCCAAAGGTGTCAATATATCAGGCAAAGGAGAGAAAGAGGGAAGGAATAAAGGCAGAAGAGGTGAAGCCGAAAGTTGAAAATTGGAGACTTGCAGATGTTGCAGATTTACTTGATTGGCAAAGGATTTGGCAGGAAATAATTGAATTTAAAGGGCAGAGAAATTACTGGAACTTGGTTCTTGGAATGGATACCCTTAAAAGCATTCTTTTATCTGATAAGTACGATATCCTATCGCTTCCCGAAGTTTTTGAAGTCAAACATGAGGAGGACATAAGACGGTTGGAGGATATAGCACTATTAGTTATCAAAAAATATATAGACTTGTTTTATGTGGAAAATGCAAAGCGATTTGAAACAAAAAACTTACGGTATGATAAGGTTCAACAACTACCTTTACCTTTTGTGTCTGAAAAAGGGCAGTGTTACATAGTACAGATAAATAAAAGAAAGAAAGAACTGGTTAAGGAGATAAGAAACCTGACAGAAGATTTGAATAGACTGCTTAAAGAAGATGCTGAAACCTTGCCACGAGTTTATTTTGAGGGTTCACTCTATGTGCCGATATTACTTAAAAGTGAGAAGATAGACAAAATCTCACCCGAAGGATTGGAAAAAAGTGAGGAGGATTTTGTTAAAGGGTTAAGGAAGTATCTGGAAGCAAACAAAGAAAGGTTGAAAAATTATGAAATATATCTTCTGCGTAATTTCCCCAAAAGTGGGATCGGGTTTCAGTTGCAATGGTCGGGTTTTTATCCTGACTTTATTATGTGGGTAAAAGAAGGTAGGCGACAAACAATTATCTTCATAGACCCAAAGGGTTTAGAGCACACAAAGTGATTGGATGACGAAAAGATACAGTTTAAAAATGAAATCAAAAAAATAGAAAAAAGACTTGTGAAAAAGGATATAGTTTTAGAGTCTTTTATTCTTTCAAAAACTTCATACGAGAATTTGATAAAGGGAAGAACTGAGCCTGCTTCAAAAGATAAATATATAGATAATCACGTGCTGTTCTTAGAAGATAAAGATTGGCCTGAAAGATTACTCAGCAATTTGATAAGTAAGAATTCAGCATGATATACTGAAATTAATAAAATAATTTTTTACTTTAATCAACGCAATTGCGGGCAAATAACAAAATTATAAACGAAAGTTATTGAGGTTTGAAATATATGGATATTGAGAAGTATTTAACGCAGGAAGAGATTGACAAAATAGTAGTAGAAGGAAGAAATTTGGGGTCAAGTCTTGAAATATTAGTTTTTCAGGTCAGCCTTTTTTAATGTTTTGCTTATTGTTGTATAATGGATCCTTAAATAATCCGAAACCTCTTTTAGTTAATATCCATTTGGATGATTGCCGTCGGGCAATAAGTTCCAGAAATTTTAAACAGACCCTTCACTCCCAAGCAATATCTGACCCATAAGATTCTTCCATGGACTCCCTTTAATAACCTCAGCTTTTACAAAGCCTTCTTCCTGTTACTGCCAACCTGGCTAAGTCCCCAGTGAACCGTTAAATAATCAGGCACAACCTTACAAATCATATTTCGAATTGACCCTGGATCCAGTTTATTTTTCATTAAATTGACATTATAATGGATTAAATTATTTTGAAAGAGACCTGTGGGAATCAGAAAGGAGGTTGAAATTTGAAAGAGGCGGTGATTATCAGTGCGGTTAGAACTCCCATAGGAAGGTACATGGGGGTTTTAAAAGAGGTGCCTGCCTATGATTTAGCCGTACTGGTTTTAAATGAGGTGGTAAAGAGAGCGGGCATCAACCCCGGTGAGGTAAACGAAGTGATTTTAGGTCAATCCTATCAGAGTGGGGAGTATGTAAATATCGCTCGAATGGCCCTGCTAAAGGCAGGATGGCCAGAATCTATTCCAGGGATCACCCTGGATCGGCGGTGCTGTACGGGTCTGGATGTGGTCTGCTTTGGAGCGATGGAAATTTGTTCAGGGAATGCTGAGATAGTGGTTGCGGGTGGAGTGGAGAGTATGAGCAATGCGGAGTTTTATCTTCCCGGGGAAATAAAATGGGGAATTGGTGGCAGAAGAGGGATGCCTAAGGGTCATGGGGATCTTTCCCTATGGGGGATACCTCTTTATGATCGGATACAGAGGGCGAGGGTGATGAGCCAGCCTGTAGAGCGGTATGGAGTCCTTCCTGCGATGATGTCTTGGGCTGAGACGGCGGCTAGGGAAGAAGGGATTTCTCGAGAAGAGTGTGATCTCTGGGCACTTGGAAGTCATCAGAAGGCCTGTCGTGCGATAGAAGAAGGGAGGTTTAAGGAGGAGATTGTGCCAGTTCCGGTTCCGAAAGGTGAAAAGGAGATAGTTCTTGTGGATCGAGATGAGGGACCGCGGCCGGATACGACGTTAGAGAAACTGGCCCAATTGAAACCGGTTTTGGGAGGGGTGTGTACGGCAGGGAATTCGTCTTCGGAGAATGATGGGGCAGCGGCCGTGGTATTGGTTTCGAAAGAGAAGGCACGGGAGCTCGGGATTAAGCCTTTGGCAACCCTAAAGGCTTTTTCAGTGGTGGGAGATGATCCGAGAAAGACTTTCAAGGCGGTTCCTAAGGCTGTGGCTCAGGTTCTCAAGAAAGCGAATCTTACGCTTGAGCAGATGGATCTGATCGAGATTCAGGAGGCTTTTGCTGCCCAGGTGCTGGCAGATATAAAAGAGATGGGCCTAATGGAGAAGGATTATCCCCGAATTAATGTGAATGGATCAGGGATTGCTTTGGGTCATCCCATTGCTTGTACAGGCACAAGGGTCTTGGTGACACTGCTTCATGAGATGAGAAGGCGTAATGTCCGTTTTGGTTTGGAAACGATTTGTGGGGGTGGGGGATTGGGGATTGCGGCTATTTTCGAGAGAGAGGAATGATCGGGGGTTATAAAATTTTCCACCAGGGTCTGAAGACGGCGTTTATCAGATTTTCAAGGACTTCTCTTTCCAATCCAGGAGCTATTTTAGAGACCTCTTCCATTTCACCAATCTCTTCGAAGGATTTTGTTCTATCTTCTTTTTCGAAAATTCCGAAGAAAAGGGCAATCTTCTTCTCTGGCCAGAGGGCGTAAAAGAGATAATTCGATCTATTATTTTTTAAATCGACTGATTTTACCCATACGAGAGTTGAACCCTCTAACGATAAAGGTTGCCCTTTTAGATTTAACTTTTCGCCCTTTGCTTTCATTTCTGCCTTTGAATCATAATACCAGATGGTTTCGGGTTTTCTGGATTGTGTAAATTTCTCATCGCTAAAGAATTTTTTCCACCTATGTTCTCCAACCAGAGGATTTGGAACCCAGGGGTCAATTCCTGAAACAATTAGGATTTTGTCCTCAGACGCAGGATTTGAAGACCGGGTGTTATCAGTGGAAGTAAATAGCATCACCATAACAAAAACCGATACCATTATGGAGACTTTCTTCATCGTTTCCCTCCACGGAAAAAAGAAGTTGAAGTAATACTGATTAAAATTTATATCTAAAAGAAAAGACTGTCAATCCGTATGCCAAACAGACTGTAATCCGGGATGGAAGGGGGAAGATAGGTTAGAATTTTTTATCCTATGATTAAGGGATTATAAAAGAGAATTTTAAAGGAGGAGATTATGAGTGCGCAGGAGGTTTGGGTGGTGAGCGCAGTTCGGACACCTTTCGGGAAGTTCGGAGGGGTCTTAAAAGACATTCCATCCATCGAATTGGGAGCAATGGTTATTCGGGAGGTGCTTCAAAGGGTGAATGTGAAGGGAGAGGAAGTCGAAGAGACCTATTATGGAACAGCAGTGATAGGAGAGGCAGCCCTGGAGACAGATGTTCCAGCAAGACAAGCGACACTAAAAGCTGGAATGCCTGGCGAATCCATTTCAATTACACTGGACCGAGCCTGCTGCTCATCTCTGGCTGCCCTTCGATTCGGGTATCGAGCGATCCGGGCCGGTGAAATTGACATTGCCCTGGCTGTAGGGGCAGACAACATGAGCAGAACTCCCTATGTCATCCCCCCCGATGTTCGCTGGGGAAGAAGATTAGGAAACATCCAAATATGGGATGGCCTCTATGAATTGGGTTACAAAGGATTTAATCCCGTCTCAGTGGATGCGGGAGAGGTGGCTTTGGAATATGGTGTGACCCGTGAGGATCAAGATCGTTGGGCGTATGAAAGTCAGATGAGGTACGCGAAGGCCTTTAAGGAAGGAAAATTTAAGATTGGTGAGGAACTGATGCGTGTAGAGATTCCCCAGAAGAAAGGTCCTCCCATCATTCTTGAAAAAGATGAGTTTCCAAAACCAGATACGACTCTTGAGAAACTTGCCAAACTTCCCACAGTTTATGGAAGCCCTACAGTGACTGCAGGAAATGCACCGGGGCTGGATACAGGGGCCACAGCTATTCTCATCATGAGCGAAAGAAAGGCGAAAGAGAAGGGGCTTCAACCTTTAGCCAAAATCATTTCAATGATTCCAACTGCCACAAACCCAAGATTGATAGCTGCCATTCCGGGGTTTACGATTCAGAAGGTCTTAGAGAAAGCTCATCTCTCTATTGACCAGGTAGATCTCATTGAAATCAACGAAGCCTTTGCGGCTATGCCTCTGGTCAGTGCAAAAATCCTTTCGGAAGGAGACCCGGGGAAGATGAAGATGATCTTGGGAAAGACCAACGTTAATGGAGGGGCGATTGCCATAGGTCATCCAGTTGGAGCAAGTGGGGGGAGGATTTTAATGACCATGATCTATGAATTGAGAAGAAGAGGGGGAGGATTGGGAGTAGCCTCGATCTGTGGAGGACTTGCTCAAGGAGAGGGTGTCATTGTGCAGGTGGAATGAAATGGAGATAGAACCCAGATATCTCTTTTTCTCGGAAGATCCCTTTGAGGAAAGATCCTATCGATGGAGAATCGTTGAAGATCAAGGGAGTCATTGGCTGATAGAAGTTCTTCCCAATTGCTGAATGAGTGCTCAAACGGAGGCTCCAATATCTCTCTCTTATAAAAATCCTATTCTTAAAACCATTTTGGTATTCGGAGACCCTTATTCCAACACCATTCGACTGAGAAGAAAACGAGTGTTATACTGACTTTGAGGAAGGAGAATTTTAAATGGCTTTTAAAATTTATTTCTCCTTAAGCTGGTTCTTTCTTACCTCTTTTTTCCTCTGGGGGTGTCCCAAAAAAGTAGAGGTCGTTCCTGAGAAGCCTCGTTTTGTCAATCCTCTTTATCAATTTTTAAACCACTTTTCTTCCGCCGAAACCCTCCAGGCAAGGACTTCCATTCGAATTGATACGGTGCGGGATGGGGAAGAGATGAATTTTGTTCTCAACGGTTTTCTTTTTTATCAGAAGCCAGATAGACTCCGCCTCCTCGGTTATCATCTTTTAGGAATGGGGCTTTTTGATGCCCTCTATCGAGAGGGAGAGTTCTTTCTTCTGATTCCTCCACAAAGAAAGGCATATGTAGGAGAGATATCGAAATTGGAGAATCTTTTTCAGAATACAGGAGAGATTCGTGTCTCCTCGGAGAAACCCGAAAGCGGTAAGATTCCCAGTCGAATCTGGATCGAATGGCCTGAAAAAGAGACTCGAATTGAGCTCAGATTAAAGGAGATCACCGTCAATCCTCTGCTTTCGGAGAATACTTTTCAATGGGTTATTCCTGAGGGAGTGGAGGTTCGTTCCATTGAGAGACTGATCAAAGGGAAGAGGAGATGAAGATTGCCATCATTGTTCCATGATGGCCTAAAGAGAGTTTCTGGGATGTGATTGTCTTCAGATTTCTCCTCCTTTTTACTTCTTTGCGGGCAGGCCTCAACCCACCTTCCCATTGAAAAAGATCAACTTTATTGGGTTTGAAAGCCTCGGGAAGAAGAACCTGAGCCTCATGTCAAAGAGGATGAATGCGGCCAGGATCAACAATGGAGCCATCCGGAAGCTTCACAGGGCTGTTGGAGTCTATGCTTCTTTGTCTTTGGTTATGATTATGACAACCGATTTAACCTCTTTTTCGGGAACAATGATCTACTATAAACGGATCTTTCATCCTTTCCATTTCAATCGAAGCCTAATCATCTTTTGCCCAATGAATCCCGTTCTCTGTTGATTTCCATTTTTTAATGTGTTAAGTTTAAAGAAATAATTATTATTATTTAGTTTAAATTCTTACTTTTTGAGTTCACCTTTTAGGCAATTCCCCTTACATTGTATAAGTAATACTTACAGGGAGGTATGAAATGGAACAAAAAAGTGGAAATATCAAAAAAAGATGGATCACAGACTGGTGGCCCAATCGGCTTAATCTGAAAGTTTTGCGTCAGAATGGTCCACATTCCAATCCCTACGGAACAGATTACAACTATCCTAAAGAGTTTGAAAGTTTGAACCTCTCCGAGATCAAAAAGGATCTGAAAGAACTTATGACAAGTTCCCAGGATTGGTGGCCTGCCGACTTTGGTCATTATGGTCCCTTATTTATCCGCTTGGCCTGGCACAGTGCAGGAAGTTACAGAATTTATGATGGCCGTGGGGGTGCAAGAACGGGCGATATTCGTTTTCCGCCAAGGGTGGACTGGCCAGATAATATAAGCCTCGATAAGGCGATTCGGCTGCTTTGGCCCATAAAAAAGAAATACGGTCGAAAGCTCTCCTGGGCAGATCTGATTATCCTGGCCGGAAACGTGGCTCTGGAGCACATGGGAGTTAAAACCATCGGCTTTGGAGGCGGGAGAGAGGATAGGTGGGAGCCCGATGAAGGAGCAGACTGGGGTCCTGAACAGGAAATGTTAACCGGAAAAGAACGATTTAAAGAAGGGGAACTTGAAAAACCCTTTGCTGCCACCGAGATGGGCCTCATTTATGTGAATCCAGAAGGCCCGGAGGGAAATCCTGATCCTATTGGGTCTGCAAAACAGATTCGAGTGGCTTTTACCCGGATGGGGATGAACGATGAAGAGACTGTCGCTTTAGTAGCAGGAGGACATGCTTTTGGTAAGTGTCATGGGGCATGCCCGGAAACTTTTGTGGGTCCTGATCCTGACTCCTCTCCTATTGAACAACAAGGGCTTGGTTGGAAGAATAGTTATCAGAGTGGAAAAGGGCCTGACACCTACACCTCTGGCTTCGAGGTGACCTGGTCTTCCACTCCCACCCAATTTGGTATAGCTTACTTACAATTTTTATTTCATTATGAATGGGAATTAACAAAAAGCCCTGCTGGGAAGCATCAATGGGTGGCTAAAAATGCCCCAGCAATCATTCCCGATGCCCATGATCCAAATAAAAAGCATCCCCCGGCGATGCTGACTGCTGATCTTGCTTTTCGATTCGATCCTGAATATGCAAAAATCGCAAGGCGTTTTCTGGAAAACCCCAAAGCCTTTGAAGAAGCCTTTGCCAAGGCCTGGTTTAAACTTGTCCACCGCGATTTGGGTCCTCGTGAATGCTATTTTGGTCCCGAAGTTCCTGATGAGGTTTTCATCTGGCAGGATCCATTGCCTCAGCGTGATTATGAATTGATCGATGATAAGGATGTTCAGTCACTCAAAGAAAAAATTTTGGGATCCGGTTTAAATATTTCTCAATTAGTTTATACCGCCTGGTCCTCCGCTTCCACTTATCGTGATTCCGATAGAAGGGGTGGAGCCAATGGGGCTCGAATTCGTCTTGCCCCTCAAAAAGACTGGGAAGTCAATCACCCCGGGGAGTTGGCAAAAATTCTCTCTGTCTATGAAAAGGTCCAACAGGAATTTAATACCAAACAAAGTAAAAAGAAGGTTTCTCTGGCAGATTTGATCGTCCTTGGAGGATGTGGAGCTATTGAACTTGCAGCTAAAAAAGCAGGATTTGAGATAAACGTTCCCTTTATCCCTGGAAGGGTAGATGCCTTACAAGAGCAGACCGATGTAGCTTTTTATTCAGCGATGGAACCGATTGCGGATGGATTCAGAAATTACTTCAAAGGTTCAAATCGATATCTTCCGGAATACCTATTGATTGATAAGGCTCAACTTTTATGTCTAACGGTTCCAGAATTGACGGTTCTCGTAGGAGGCCTCCGGGTATTAGGAGCTAATTATCAATATTCTAAACACGGGGTGTTTACCTCAACTCCCGGTGTCCTTACGAATGATTTCTTTGTCAATCTATTGGATATGTCAATAGAATGGCGACCCGTTGATGATCGCTCGTACCTATTTGAGGGACGCGAAAGAAACACAGGCCAGGCGAGATGGACTGCTACAAGGGTGGATTTAATTTTTGGCCATCATAATGAATTGCGAGCGGTTGCAGAGGTTTACGGGGCCTTGGATGGGAGAGAAAAATTCGTGAGAGATTTCATAAAAGCATGGGATAAAGTGATGAACCTCGACCGCTTTGAATTAAAATGGAGATAAGGGATTGACAAAATGAAGTTCGGTTGGATTGACACATCAACAGGTGACTCAAACCAATATATAATGGAAAAATATGGCTTTATGGTTTATTTGAGGGAATCCGCTCCGGAAGATGTGGGGTGAAGAATTACTTAAGGAGGTACTCAAGAAAAGGGGTTAATATTTCAGAAATAGGGTCTCAACAAATCTTTCAATCTTTGAAGAAGAGGTTTCTTGATTTTGACCTTAAGATAGAGGTCACCGGGCTCTCCTCCATTTCTTCCTTCCTCTCCCATCCCTTTTAGTCTAATTTTTTGACCTTCCTTGACTCCAGGGGGAATCGTTACAATAAGCTCTTTTGATCTCTTCCGATGAAAGAATCTTCCCTTTCCTCCTTCGGCGGCCTGCTGGGAGGTAAGATAGATAGTTCCTTCGATGTCTTTACCCCTAACAGGTTCTCTTAAACCAAGAGTTTTTCCCAAAAAATAGTGAAATAGTTTTCCTCCAAAGATAGGGAGGACTCCAGCACCAGTGCCAAAAAAGATGAATCCTCTTCCAAAAACCCCTGGTCTCCGGAATTCAAAACCCCGATATCCCTTTCCATTAAGTTCACGGAAGATCTCTTCAAATCCTCTTAATCCAAAATTCCTGGCCATCTCCTCAAAAATCTGGAAGATGTCAGAGCCTCTAAAGATGTCTTCTTCCGAATAACTCTCCTTGAAACGCTCAAAACCATAAGAACCATACTGCTCCCTGAGGAGGTCATAATCTCTCCTTTTTTTAGGATCAGAAAGGACGGCGTAGGCTTCATTAATTTCCTTCATCTTTTCCATGGCAAGGGGATTTTCTTTATTTCGGTCCGGGTGGTAACGAAAAGCAAGCCTTCGGTATGCCTCCTTGATCTCCTGAGGAGTTGAATTTCGACTTACCCCAAGAATTTCATAATAGTCTTTTTGTTGTTTCATCATCCTCTTAATGTTCAGACCCTTTTTGGATAATAATATTAATGTGAAATTATAAAAGATTCCAGGTTTCAATTCCGGAAGTAATCCTAAGGAGTGAACAACCAAAAGATAGTTAAGTGAAAAATTGTCAGAAAATTTTACACTTTTTTCGAAGGCGATTATTTGAGTGAGAAACTTTTAACTTTTTGTTATTTCTAATGATTTTTGATGGGGTTAAATAAGTTAATTCTTATTTTTTAACCCTGTAAGGTTTTCTTTACAAATTTTGGTTTCTAAAAAGCTAAGGAGTATCTTTCCCCATAAAAATTAAAAAGTAAAAAATATAAAAAAATTAGATAATTAATTAAGGGTAGATTTCTGGCTTGGTTTAATAAAAATAATGGCACTATCTTTGCCTACTTTGCTTGCAAATATATGAACTCTTCTTTTTAATTTTTACCCAAATTGAGCGATTCTTAGTATTATTTAAAGATAAACCTCTCCTGGATTCCCGTTTTCACGGGAATGACATTTTCATTTATTGATTAGTAGTTGTCATTCCTGCGGAAGCAGGAATCCAGTATATTTGATTCAATGAATGACGAAAAATCACTCAATTTAGGTTTTAAATAAATTTAATGGGATTGGCATGATCGCTTATGAATTTTATTATCGGGACCCCCAAAAAGGAGACAGGCTAATCGGTATACTTCCCGAACGAAGAAGAGACCCTGAAAGAATTACTCCAGAAACCATCATGCATTGGGTTGAAACAATTTTTGGAAGAAGTATAAATGATGGCAATGATGGCGAAGTTTATTATATTAAGGTAGAGATTAACGAAGATTCAGAAGAGAGTTTGGGGTCTAATAGACTCTCCTTTCCTCCAAAACAGAATTAATCTTTAAAAAGATAGATTTTTATGGATTTCTTTTAGACGTTTGGGAATCGGAACATCATAAGGACAGTGAGAAAGACACTGTTCACATGAGGTGCAGTGGTCTCCCTTTACGGAAAGCTCTCGATACTGTTCCTTAGCCCACGATTTCATCCCATATTGAAAGGCATAGGTTTCGAGTCTGAAAATATCAGGAATTGGAATCCCTTCGGGACAGGGAAGACAGTATCCACAATTTCTGCAGAATCCTTTCCCAATTCCTCCTACCCAATCCATGAGCCTTCGAATCTCATCAGAGGTCAATGCTCTGGGGTTTACACTTACTGCGATATTTTCCTTTAATTCATTCAAATTGGTCATTCCAGGGATGGCACAGGTGATATAGGGGTTAGTCAGGATATACCGAAGGGAAATCTGGGCAGAGGTTTCCCCTTTAAAGAAGGTTTTCTCCCATCCTCTTGCCTCTCCTAACTTCCCCCCTGCAAGAGGTTTCATTGCAATTAATCCAACTCCATTCTCATAGGCAAAGGGAATAAGGTCTGAAGCGAGGCGATCCTCGTCAAGAGGGCTGTAGGCGATCATCAGGACAGAGAAGTGTCCGGATTCAATGGCCTCTCTCATGAGGGAAAGAGAATGATGGATGCTGATTCCGATCTCCTGGAGTTTTCCTTCTTTTTTGGCCTTCTGTAAAACCCTGAGGCCACCTTCCGTGAATATCCTTCCATATTCTGATTCCCGGACATCATGGAAAAATACCAAATCAATATAGTCTGTCTTCAATCTTTGAAGAGATCGCCCGAGTTTTTTTAAAACGCCGGCACCATCTCTCTCATCAATTTTTGTCGAGAGATAGAATTCCTTTCTTCTTCCTTTTAATGCATTTCCTATTTTTTCCTCGCTATCCCCGTAACAATCCGCAGTATCCACAAAGTTAATGCCAAGATCGAGGGCCTGGTTAAGAAGGAGGTCGCACTCTTTCTGGCTGAGTTGAGGTAACTTAATAGCCCCAAACCCAATCGTCGAAATTCTCCATCCGGTTCTACCCAGGACTCTTTTCTCCATAAATTTTTTATAACCTAAATTGAGCGGTTCTTAGTATTATTTAAAGATAACCCTTCTGGATTCCCGTTTTCACGGGAATGACATTTTCATTTATTGATTGGTAGTTGTCATTCCTGCGGAAGCAGGAATCCAGTATATTTGATTCAATGAATGACGAAAAATCGCTCAATTTAGGTATAATCAAATTTTAAGATATAGGAATCTTCTTTACCAATCTGAAACGATTCCCTCACTTCATAAAAAGGCTCATTTCCTCGACGTAGTATGGAGAGCAAAATAACGTCTCCATGATCGAAGGCCATTTGGCTGACTATTTTGAGTTTTAGCAAAGAGGTTAGGTTTATAAAATCAATTCTTTTACACCTTCCGAGGGATTACCCTCAACCTTCATTTTCTTCTTGAAAAGGGATGTTAATTTTTATAGAGTTTAGGATATTCCATCAGGAGGGAGAAAGATGGGTACGTGGATTATTCTGGGAATAATTATTATTCTTGGGATTACGATCGTTACGATCTACAACAGACTCGTACGCCTTCGAAACACCGTGAAGTCCTCATGGTCGGACATCGATGTACAATGTAAGAAACGATTCGATTTGGTCCCCAATCTGGTTGAGACCGTCAAGGGATATGCTTCCCACGAGAAGGCCCTCTTCGAGAAGGTGACAGAGATAAGAACGATGGCCATGAAGGCCACGACCCCAGGGGAAGTGGCCAAAACAGAGAACCTCTTCAGGGATACTCTTAAAAGCCTATTTGCAGTCGCAGAGGCCTATCCTGAACTCAAAGCGAATCAAAACTTCCTTCAACTTCAGACACAACTTCAGGAGTTGGAGAATAGTATTGAATACGCCAGACGTTATTATAATGCTGTAGTTCGGGACTATAATGTATTGATTGAGTCATTCCCTTCTAACCTCATTGCCTCAGCTTTTAATTTTAAACAGGCGGAACTCTTCCAGCTGGAGGTACCGGAGGAAGAGAGAAAAGCGGTTAAGGTGAGTTTTTCTTATATCTTATAACTTATGGATAATCCATGGGATATTGGAGATCATTTATGATATGGGGTCTAAAATTATTCAGATTTCTCATTTCCTCTTTCATCTTGGCCCTCGGGATTCCTTTTATTATTCCTTCTCTCAGCTCAGCTCAATACTTTACCGTCCAGCATTTTCATTCGGATATTCTTATTCATGAAGACGCCTCGGTAATTGTCAAAGAAGATATTGAAGTAGAATTTCATCAATCGAGGCATGGCATTTATCGAGAAATTCCCTTCAAATATCGGGATGATTTTGGGAAGGCGATCATTACCCCCATCAAAATTCTCTCGGTAACGGATCATTCCGAAAAACCCTGGAAATACCGAGTGGAGAAGAGGGGAGCCGTGATTCATCTTCGAATCGGGGATCCCAAAAGATATGTTAGGGGACAGCAAACCTATCGAATTATTTACAGGGTGAAAAATGCGATTCTCTTTTTTGATGATCATGACGAACTTTACTGGAATGTCACAGGAAATGATTGGAAGGTCCCCATTCTCGAAGCCTCTGCAAAAGTCTATCTGGATACGAAGGAGAAAAGTAAGAATTTAATGGCGAAAGGCTATGAGGGAGGTTTGGGTTCCAGAGAGGAATGCGATTATGAATCCTACGATCATACCGGAAAATTTTCAGCAAAAAGGCCCCTCCGACCAGGTGAAGGGCTTACGATTGTCTTCGGATGGGATAAAGGGATTGTTCATCCTCCTTCCACCATTGAAAAGGCCTTATGGGCTCTAAACTTAGAGGAAAACTGGGTATTTTCTCTCCCTTTTCTCTCTTTCTTTTATATGATCAACCGGTGGTTTCGGAGGGGAAGGGATCCGAAAGTAAGAGAATCAGTGATGGTCATGTATAACCCCCCTCAAATAAACCAAAAACCCCTGCTTCCTGCTGAAATAGGAGTTCTGATTGACGAGAAAGTGGATCCAAGGGACATGACATCCACCGTAGTGGATCTTGCCATCAAAGGATATATTCGAATCGAGGAAGTAAAAAAGGAGGGGTGGCTTTTTGAGTCTATCGATTACTATCTAAAGAAGTTGAAAGAACCAGATCAATCCTTAAGCCCCTTTGAGACAGAACTGATGAAGGCTCTCTTTCCTGGGAAATTATCCGGTATCCTCGTTTCTGATTTAAAAAACAGATTCTATTCCAATTTACCGGCACTAAAAGAACTCCTTATTGAGGAATTAGTGAAAAAGGGATTTTTCCCCAAGAGTCCCGAAAAGGTTAGAAATTCTTATATGGGTGTCGGAATCTTTGTCATACCCCTAATAGCTTTCGTCCTTGTGATCCTTCTCTCGTCTCCTTTGATCAAAGGGATTTTGGCAGGTTTAGGCTCGGGGCTTCCATTCCTCCTCTTTGCTCGATTCATGCCTGCCAAGACGAAGAAAGGTTCTTTGGCTTATATGGAAAGTTTAGGATTTCAGGAGTTTTTAGACCGTGTGGAAAAAGAACGAATTGAAAAAATAGGAGAAAAGGACCTCTTCTCAAAATTTTTGCCCTATGCCATAGCTCTTGATGTCGTGGAGAACTGGTCAAAAGCCTTTGAAGGGATTTATCTGGAACCACCCAGCTGGTATGTCTCCTCTACAGGAATTGAAACATTTCATCCTTATGCCTTTACTCATACCATCCATTCCGTAACCTCTAATCTCTCTTCTGCCATGTTCTCCTCACCCAGAGGCAGCGGAGGGGGTGGAGGGAGTGGTTTCGGAGGAGGAGGGTTCTCCGGAGGGGGTTTTGGGGGAGGCAGTTGGTAGGCTGGCTTGACAGGCGGGATAAGTTATAGTATAAATATATTAAAGTCATTTAATAGTTAAATTATAGCCATTCCAATTTTGGGTATGCCCAAAAAAAAGGAATTCAAGCAAGGTTTTACTCCTTCTCAAAGCCTCTCGAGTAAGTCTAAGTTTGAGGTCTATGGAGAGGAGATGATCGAGAAGGAAGTAAAACAGAGTGGAAATAGTGGGCGTGTATACCTTCCTCCAGAATGGGTGGGGAAACGAGTGAAAATCATTCGAATCGATTAGACCTCATGAGAAAAGGAATCCGCCTTCGAAAGATTAAATCGGAAGATGTCTCTGCGATCGTTTCCATTCAGGAGGCCATCCTGAAGAAAAAGGTCTCAAAAAAGTGGATCCAGATGGTGAGGGATCATTTCAAAAAACAGCACGGAGTTGGGTTCGTTGCCATTAAGGATGGTCAGATTGTGGGTTTCATTATTGGAGAGATAAAAGGGGAGGGATTCGGTCTCGAGCAGAGCGGATGGATAGAGGTGGTGG
>CALIBK010000121.1 GCA_938045955.1 uncultured bacterium
TCAATAGGAGTCAAAAAGGTCTTCTCCGGGGTTCTCGGAGGAAATCTCCACCTTCGCCATCTCCCTTTTGGCTTTTCTGGCAGCGGCTATCCCTGCCCTCAGGGCTTCTCGATTCAATCTTTCCGTCCCTTTTGGAACACGCTTAAGAACAGCCTCCTCAATCGCCCTGGCACTCACAATCGGACTGAGCTGAGAAAGGGCCCCCAGGGCAATGATATTGGCTACCACTTCCCTTTTAAACTTCTCCCGAGCAATCCGGGTAAAGGGAATTTGATAGGCACGGGGGGTTGGAACCTGGGTGACAAAAGTGGAATCCACGATTAGGATTCCATCGGGTTTTAAATCAGGATAGAACTCATCACAGGATTTCTGGTTCATGGCCAGCAGAAGATCAGGCTTCATGGCTTTTGGATAATCAATCTCCTCGTCACTGACAATTACCTCGGACTTACTGGAACCCCCTCTTGCCTCCGGCCCATAACTCTGTGTCTGCGCAACCCACTTCCCATCATAAATCCCTACGGCCTCAGCCAGAATAATCCCCATCAGAATGATCCCCTGTCCTCCAGATCCTCCCAGCCGTATCTCATACCTTGAACCCATCTTCCCGTCTTCCTTCCCTATCCCCGTTCTGCAGAAGCCTTCGCCCGCTCTCGAATCTTTTCATACTCTTCCTGATAGATGGGCAGCTCCCGATCGACCAACACTCCGATCAGAATCTTTCCCTCCAACTCCTCAGGCCTCATCTTCAAGGATTTCTCCACCGGAATGGCATTATCCCGCTGCCACTTCATCATCTCCACGGCTGAACCCAGACGATTCTGTCTCCCATACTGAGTATGACAATGAGAAATCACCTCCACCACCGAAAAACCACGCTTCAGGAAGGCCTTCTCCATCAGACTATCCAACAGCTTAGCATGATAGACCGTCCCCCTCCCCACAAAAACCGCCCCTGCCGTGACAGCCAGCTCGGAGATCTTGAAGGACTGCTCAATATTGGAATAGACCGTTGTGGTCGACCTCATCCCATAAGGAGTCGTAGGAGAGCTCTGCCCACCCGTCATCCCGTAGATGCTATTGTTGATGATGATCGCAGTCAAATCTATATTTCTCCGTGCAGCATGAATGAAATGATTCCCTCCAATCGCGACCGCATCCCCATCCCCCATGATCACAATGACCTTCAAATTGGGATTCGCTAATTTAATCCCTGTGGCAAAGGTCAAAGCACGACCATGGGTCGTATGAAGGGTATTAAAATCGACATAAACCGGAAGCCTCCCCGAACACCCAATCCCAGAAACCAGAACAACCTCGTCCTTCTCATACCCAATCCGATCAATGGCCCGAATCAATGCGCCCAGGAAAATCCCAATCCCACAGCCCGGACACCATACATGAGGAAACTTCTTATCATGCCGTAGATAATGATGAATCAATTTCGTAATCTCAGGCATCAGAGGGCCTCCTCCAAACGACTCAAAATCTCCGAAGGGGTAATGATCGTCCCATCCACTTTATTGAGAGTTAATACCTTTGCCACCCCCTGATTGACCCTTTTAACCTCCCGGGAGATCTGCCCCATATTCATTTCAGGGACCAGAAGAACCTTTGCGGTCTGAAGGACCCTCTCGACCGCATTCCTCATAAATGGCCAGAGGGTCATCAGCTTCAAGAGGCCTACCCTGTGCCCCTTCTCCCTTGCCTCAATCACCGCTCGCCTGGCAGAGCGTGCCACACATCCATAGGCGATGATCGTCATCTCTGCATCATCCGTGAGAAAGAACTCAGCCATCTGAATCTCAGAAAAATGAGAACTGATCTTTCGATGAAGCCTCGCAATAAAGGGTCCGATCTCATCAGGCCTTGAAGTCGGAAACCCCCGAATGTCATGGGTTAGCCCTGTGACATGATACCGATAGCCCTCCCCAAAATTGGCCATGGGAGGGACTCCACTGGGAGTGTCCTCATAGGGGATATACCACTCCGGAGGCATCGTGGGTTTGATCCGATTAAAAATCTCTATCTTTTCATCCTCAAAAAAGATGACCTTCTCCCTCATATGAGCGACCACTTCATCAATCAAAAGAATGACAGGAATCCTAAACCGCTCAGAGAGATTAAAGGCTCGAATCGTCATATCATAACATTCCCGAACCGTTGAAGCCGAAAGAACTATGATGGGATGATCCCCATGGGTTCCCCACCGGGCCTGCATCACATCCCCCTGAGCAGGAAACGTGGGAAGCCCTGTACTCGGACCCCCTCTCATGACATTCACAATGACACAGGGAATCTCTGCAATAATGGCAAACCCCAAATTCTCCTGCATCAAGGAGAAACCGGGACCGCTGGTAGCCGTCATGGCCTTAACCCCGGCCAGCGAGGCTCCAATCACCGCCCCAAGACTTGCAATCTCGTCCTCCATCTGAATAAATGTCCCATCTACCTGGGGAAGTCTCACAGATAAAACCTCTGAAATCTCTGTCGCAGGAGTAATGGGATAGCCTGCAAAGAAACGACAGCCTGCCCGCAGAGCCCCCTCTGCAATAGCCTCATTCCCCTGAAGCAGCAACTCTCTCCGGAAGGATCTCTTCTTCCTTTGGCTCCCTTTCCCCTTCTCCATGTTTAACTTCAACCCTCTTTTTCTCCTTTAAACCCGTCCCCACCGTAATCGCAAAATCCGGACAGCGAATCTCACACCACCCACAATTGATACACTTCTCAATATCCTTCACATAAGGATTCCCCGCTTCATCCGCATCTAACACCCCTGTAGGACAAAAGGCGATACAAATCCCACAGGCCTTACACCACGCCCGATAAATATCAATCCTCGGGAGGTCCTTTTTTCTCTTTTGATCAACCTTCTCGGATGGCATTAAACTCCCTGTCTTTCTTAGTTAATCGAACTATTTATAAATGACCGAAACAGGGTTTGTCAAAGATTTCCGATGATGGCAGAGGCGAATTCCGAACATCTCACTTTCTTTGCACCTCTCATCTGACGGGCCAAATCGTAGGTCACAATCTTCTGTGAGATGGTTTTTGCAACGGCATTCTTGATTCTCTCTCCCACTTCCTTCCATCCGAGGAATTCAAACATCATTGCCCCGGAAAGGATAAGCGAACCCGGGTTAATCACATCTTGGTTCGCATATCTGGGGGCCGACCCATGGGTTGCCTCAAAGACAGCGGCCTGATCCCCAATGTTGGCTCCCGGTGCCATTCCGAGTCCCCCAACCTGAGCAGCCAGAGCATCAGACATATAATCCCCATTGAGATTGGGCATCGCCAGAACATCATACTCCTCGGGTCTTAAAAGAATCTGCTGAAACATTGCATCGGCGATCCGATCCTTCAGAATGACTTTTCCCTCTGGAAGACCCTTTTTCTTTTGCTCCAGAAGTTCATTTTCCGTGATCACTCGATCCCGAAACTCTTCTCGGGCCAACTCATATCCCCATTTCTGAAACGCCCCTTCCGTAAACTTCATGATGTTTCCTTTATGAACCAGAGTGACACTTTTTCGACCATGCTCGAGGGCATATTGAATGGCTTTCCGCACGAGTCGCTTTGTTCCGAAACGGCTGATGGGTTTGATCCCGATCCCGGAATCCTCTCGAATCCTCTTTCCCATTTCTTTCTCAAGGAATTCCCTGATTCGAAGGGCCTCAGGGGTTTCAGCCTGCCATTCGAGTCCTGCATAGACATCCTCCGTATTCTCCCTAAAGACAACCATATCCACCTTTTCAGGATGTTTAAGGGGGCTGGGAGTCCCAGGGATATATTTCACAGGACGGATACAGGCATAAAGATCGAGCCTCTGTCTTAATAAGACATTGATACTTCGAATCCCTTCTCCCACCGGGGTGGTTAAAGGTCCTTTGATTCCTACTTTATATTTCCGGATGGTCTCAATGGTCTCCTCCGGTGCCCAATCCCCCATTATTCGAAAGGCCTTCTCCCCCGCATAAACCTCTACCCAGTCAATCCGTCTCCCTCCTCCGTAGCATTTCTCTACCGCGGCATCGAATACACGGCGAGATGCCCTCCAGATGTCAGGACCCACCCCATCTCCTTCAATAAAAGGAATTACAGGACAGTCTGGAACATAAAAACTCCCATCCTCTCGAATTTCAATCGTCTCACCCATCCTCTTCCCCTTCAGGATCCTCTCTTTCCTCTTACAAAGGCCAGAGCCCCTCCAGCCTTTACAATCCTTCTTTCTCTTTCATTGAGAGGAATAGAGAGAAAGATTCTTTTTCCCTTTGTCCTATTGTTAAGACAAACCTCATGACCTTTGAGATCACCCACCTCAATCTCGATTTCATCCCCCTGAGAGAGAATCTCGTAATCTTCATCTTTTTTAAAAATGAGAGGGAGGATTCCAGAATTGATAAGGTTGGCCAGATGAATCCTTGCAAAGGATTTTGCAATAACAGCCTGGACTCCTAAAAACATGGGGGCCAGAGCGGCATGTTCACGACTCGAACCCTGGCCATAATTACTTCCCCCGACAATAAATCCTCCTTTAAATTCCTTTGCCCTTTTTACAAAGGAGGGATCCATCCTTTCAAACGTATATTCCGCAATGGCCGGAATATTGGACCTTAAGGGAAGCACCTTTGCTCCTCCAGGAAGAATATCATCTGTAGAAATATTGTCCGAGGTTTTGATCAGAATAACCCCTGAAAGGATCGAAGGAAGAGGATCCTTCGCTGGTAGAGGTTTAATATTGGGACCCCGAATGAGTCGAACCTTCTCCGCCTCTTCAGGAGGAAGGGGAGGCTGAATCATATTGTCTTCCACGGGAAAGGACGAAGGAAGTTCAATCACCGGAGCCTTCCCAAGATGTCTTGGATCCGTCAGGACCCCTCGAAGGGCAGAGGCGGCTGCAACCTCTGGACTTACGAGATAGACCTCCGCGGTCTCTGTTCCTGATCGCCCCTTAAAGTTTCGATTAAAGGTTCGAATCGAAATACCATTCGTCTTAGGGGCCTGACCCATCCCGATACAGGGACCACAGACACTCTCGAGGATCCTTGCTCCGGATTCAATCAAATCGCCGAGGGCCCCGTTGGAAGCAAGCATCCTCAGAACCTGCCTCGAACCCGGAGAGATCACAAGACTGACATGAAGAGGAATCGTCTTTCCTTTAAGGATTGAAGCCACGGTCATCAAATCTTTATACGATGAATTCGTACAGCTCCCAATGGCTACCTGATCCACTTTGAGTCCTTCTAATTCCCTTACAGGATAAACATGGTCCGGACTATGAGGGCAGGCCACCATGGGTTCGAGAGTACTCAGGTCAATTTCAATCTCTTCATCGTAATGGGCATCGGGATCAGGGCCGAGGGGTATCCAGTCTTTCTCTCTTCTCTGGGCCTTGAGGAAGGAAAGGGTCATCTCGTCACTTGGGAAAATAGAGGTGGTTGCTCCTAACTCTGCTCCCATGTTGGTAATGGTTGCTCTCTCAGGAACAGTTAGACTCTTTACCCCGGGGCCTCCATATTCAAATACCTTTCCCACTCCACCTTTGACAGTGAGTCTCCTTAACATCTCGAGAATCACATCTTTGGCACTTACCCAGGGAGAGAGTTGACCCACCAGTTTCACAAAAACCACTTTTGGGACCTTTAAATAGAATGGTTCTCCTCCCATGGCTAAGGCCACATCCAGCCCTCCTGCCCCTATGGCGAGCATCCCCATTCCCCCGCAGGTCGGGGTATGGCTATCCGCTCCCAATAGAAACTGGCCCGGGACCGAAAATCTCTCCAGGTGAACCTGATGACAGATTCCATTCCCAGGTCTCGAGAAATAGAGTCCATATCTTGCAGAAAAACTTTGTAGAAAGAGATGATCATCGGCATTCTCAAACCCGATCTGAAGGGTATTATGATCAATATAGGCCACGGATAACCTTGTCTTCACCCTGGGGATTTCAAGGGCTTCGAACTGGAGGGCAGCCATCGTTCCGGTTGCATCATGGAAAAGCGTCTGATCCACTGAAAGTGCGATTAACTCTCCAGGTTGAATCTCTCCCTCGATGAGATGAGATCGAACAATCTTCTCAAATAGATTCCCTCCCATGATTACTGATCCTCCCGCAAAAGATTTTCTGGAAAATTGATCTCCTTTGGAATCCAATGACCACTCTCCTGAGGTTCCTGTTCCCTTCGGGTATAGAGTTCCATAAGCTCCGAGGTAGAAAGCTGGACTAATCTCCCAAGAACCCATTCATATTTTCCTTGCTTGATCTCCTCGATTCTCTGGGAGAGACGATGGGAAAGGGGAAGGATATGTCTCCCATAGATTCGTCTGGCCAGAAGGGCAACATTGGGCTGAGAGATCTCGGCAGGGCACTTCAAAACGCAGGCTCCACACATCACACAGGGAAAGGAGAGGGTAGCCACCTTCTCAATCTCTCCTCGAATGGCACAGGCGATATATTCCATTACGGGAATCTCCATAGGACAGACCCGACTGCAGGTATTACATTGAAGACACCGATAGATCTCTGGATAGATCCTTCCTAAAATATCAGGCTGAGCTTTAAGTTTTTCAAGCTCATACTGAGCTCGTCTCATTGGAATGAATGGGGATTGGGTGATCTGCATCTCAGGTTCCACCAACGATTGACAGGCAAGCACCATTTTGATTCTGTAATCCTTAGGGGTTCGGTATTCCGTAAGGCAAGCCCCACAGACCCCTCCGCGACATCCACAGGATCGAATAAACTGATAACCCGAATATTCCATCGCCTTCTGGATCGTCAATCCTTCTGGAACCTCGTACCGTTTTCCAAAGATATAGATGGGAATCAATCTCCTCTCTTTGATCTCCATAGACTTCTCTTATTGGTGGATTTGAGGCAGCGCCTTTCCGTATCGATAGTCAGGGATAAGAATCGGGGACCTGATCCCTTTTTTTAAAATTCCCTCCCTTTCGAGCTCTCTTTCATATTCGATGATATGGTTTAACGTAAGCCTTCCCACCTTCGTTCCTTTCGATCTTTCGGCTGCGAGAATTCCTGCCCTACGACCAAAGACAAAAATATCGAGAAGGGAGTTTCCTCCCAGACGATTCCTTCCATGGACCCCACCTGAAACCTCTCCTGCAGCAAAAAGATTTGGGACGGTCGTCTCTCCATTTTCATCGATGAGAAGTCCTCCATTCTGATAATGCTGGGTAGGGTAAACGAGAACGGGTTCCTTTGTGATGTCTATCCCAAACGTATGAAAACGGTGAAACAGGTGAGGAAAGACTCGATGAATCGTCCCTTTCCCCTTGTTCAATTCCACCAGCGGGGTATCCAGCCAGACCCCCTGCATCCCTGTGGGGGTAGAGACCCCTTTTTTTCGTTCCACCACCTCACGTATGGTCGCCGAAGAGGTGACATCCCTTGTCTCCAATTCATTGATAAATCGCCTTCCCTCACAATTCACGAGCTGAGCACTCCATCCACGGAAGGCCTCCGAGACCAAAAGTCCAATCAGTTGTTCTGGATAGGCCGTTCCTGTGGGATGAAACTGGATGGCATCCATAAAGATCATCTTTGCTCCTGCCCGATTGGCCATGACCAAACCATCTGCTGTCGCTCCATAGTGATTGGTTGTAGGGAATCCCTGAATATGGAGTCGACCGATTCCGCCCGTAGCCAGAATGGTGGTCTTTGAACGAACGATCCATCGTTCATTCGTATCGAGATTGAGGAAGATCGCTCCCCCGCACCTTCCCTTTTCATCCAAAAGTAATTCTACGGCAGGGCAAAACTCCATCACCTCGATTCCACGGCTGTAGACTTCATCCTTCATCACTCTCATAATCTCCATTCCGGTATAATCAGCAGCAGAATGGACTCTCCTTCGACATTGTCCCCCCGCAAAGGAGGCCAGAAGATCCCCATCCTCTTTTCGGTCAAACATTACCCCAAGACGAGCGAGCCACTCGAGAATCAATGGTGCATCTTCGACCAGGGCCTGAACGAGATTGGGAAGATTTTCAAACCCACCACCCCCGATGGTATCCAGATAATGAAGGGCTGGAGAATCATAAGGGCCCACCGCCGCCTGAATTCCACCTTCAGCCATGATGGTATTGGAATCACCAAATCGAAGCTTGGTGGTAAGAAGAGTCCTGGCACCCGACTCCGACGCAAAGAGGGCAGCAGTGGCTCCTCCCCCTCCTCCACCGATGACCAACACATCTACTTCTCTATGAATTCGATTAAGATCGATCTCCTGAGGGCGAATGAGGCTCAATCCTTCGAAAAGATCGGCGAGTTCATTGGGGACTCTCTGTCCCTTATTGACACCAACTCTTAATTCACGCCTCCCGCCCTCCCGATAATCAGGATGGAATCTATGAAGAAGCTCTTGACGCTCTTTTAATGAGAGTCTGGGGAACTCTTCCTTCGCTCGAGATGCTCTGGTCTCTTCCACTTTTCGAATGGAAGCCCGCATGCTTTCAGGATAAGCCGACACCGTTTGCTAAACCCCGTCTTTCCCTCTTCATCATCTAAGAGAAAAAACTTGCTTCGACAAAACCCTTACTAACCTTGATGATAAATCTTTTCAGAGATATAGACTCGTCCATCCATGATCTTTCGGGCTGTCCTTCCGATGGTACACTGAATGACCCGAACCTCCTTTCCGCTTATCTCGGCCTCTACTTCCACATCGAGAATCCCTGAGGGATGACCCATATTGACCCTTTTTTTGATTCTTCCCTCCACCTTTTTCCCCACCATCTCATTGACAATCGATCCCGGAAGGATAGTTGCAATGGCTGCTGCAATTCCTCCTGTAATGGGAAAAACCTTATGCATCTTTCCCATTGCCATTGCACGGGCAAGAAAATCAATCTCCTCTGACCTGACCTCCTTTTGGCCAATGGTCTTATAATTTTGAGAGGGGGACACGAAAGCAACCTTGGGAATGGATGGGTTAATGGGAATTCCCATCAGTTCAGCGACCTTCTTCCGGATGGATTCGAGTTTCTCCCGGATCTTCAAGTCCTGATCGAACTCCGAAGGAAGTTCGGTCCCGCGAAGGCCCAGCCCCTCCGCAGGAATAAAGGCTGTGGGGTTTCCCGCATCCACAATGGTAAGAGGAACCCTCTCTCCATTTTCAAGGGTAACCTGATCGACCATATTTCCCGTTGGAAGAAGTCGGCCCGTGGTGGATCCGGCCGGGTCAAAAAAACTGATCTCAATTCTCGCCCCTGTCCCGGGAACTCCATCAATCGCATAATCCCCATCGGTAATGACTTTTCCCCTCTTCACAGGCACCTTTGCATGAATCATCTTTCGGGTATTGGTATTAAAGATTCTTACAAGGGTAAAAGGTTCTTCTGGACGAACCAGCCCCTTATCAATCGCATAAGGTCCAACCGCAGAGCTGATATTCCCGCAATTGGCGGAATAGTCCACGAAAGGCTTATCAATGCCCACGGCTCCGAAGGTGTAATAAATATCGCTCCTGGGATCCTCTCCCCTGGAGATGATCGCGAGTTTGCTGGTCAAAGCATCTGCCCCACCCAGACCATCGATCTGGCGAATATCTGGACTTCCGAAAATGGCTAAAATAATTCGGTCCCTTAATTTGGGATCTTCAGGGAGATCCTGTTCCATAAGAAAAATACCCTTGCTTGTCCCACCCCTCATGATCGTACACGGAAACACGGTCTTTCGCCTCATTGGATTCCCTCCTCTTAAGTCAGAAGGCATGTAAGTTCTTTGATCCCCTGGATCTCCTCTATTCTTTTAATTTTTTCAATAATGGCATGGGCTTTCTCCTGAGAGATCAGTCCTTGAGTTAAACTCTTAAACTTCTGGGTGACTTCTTCGAAGCTCATCGGGTTCTCAAAAGAGCCCGAGGGTGAATCGACCCTGATCTCGAATCTTTTCCTATTTTTTAAATGGACTTCCACTCGACTTGCAAATCTTTCAGGATAGAGTCTATCGATCTCGGGATCTAAGCAAACTTCTACCCGATTGGCAAGGGTTAAGATCTCTGGATCAGAAATCTTCTCCTCTGAGAACTGATCAACGAATGCCTTCTCCTCTATTAAAGAGACAGCCAAACAGTATTTAAGGCTCATCTGCGCTTGAAGGATACTTACGGGTTTGTGCGAAAATCCACACTGGACGATGACTCCTTGAGCGGTTCCCACTCGAATCTTATCAATCTCCGAAGGATTAAATCCATGGGTCTTCTTAAGATTTAGAATCCCATCAATGGAGGAATGAATGCTTGCGCAACAGGCATAAGGTTTGATATTCGTCTCTATGCTAAAAAACTTCTCTCCTAAACCTTCCAAGATCAAACGAGGATCAGCCTCATCCGAGGTGGCTTTGAAAAATCCTCCATCCTCAGCCTCAAGAATCTGAGAAGGTCCTCTAAATCCCTTAGAGGCGAGAAGACTCGCAATAATTCCACTCTGGCTTGATCTTCCGGGATGAAATCGTTTACTCATTGCACCATCCACATTAAAAGCCCAGAGCCCCGCGGACTGACTACCGGCAAGGCCCAGGGCACTTGTCATCCCCTCCTCATCCAGTTCCAGAAGATTTCCAGAGGCTACGGCTGCCCCGAATGTCCCGGTCGTCCCGGTAAGATGCCATCCTCTCAATCTGGATGAATTAGGTCCTGTGGCGAGGGCTATCCTCACCATGGTCTCGTATCCTGCCACCATCGCCTGGATTATCTTCTTTCCAGAGGCGTTTACCCTTTCGCCCATGGAAATTGCCGCTGGGATGACTACAGCTCCTGGATGAATTTTTGCATTATGATAATCATCAAAATCGAAACTATGGATCATCACTCCCAATCCAAGCGCAATATTGGAGGCCGGGCCTTTAAATCGCTCCAGCCAGAGGGTTGATTCTCTTTTTCCTCTCTCCTCTTTGATCATTTGATTTACGATTCGAGCCCAAGGCTGTTTCCTTCCAAAGATTGCGCAACCGATCCCATCGAGAAGATACTTTTTAAAGGATTCGATGAGATTGGAATCTAAATCTTTAAAGCGAAGATTGGAAGAGAATCGGGCTAAGGCTCGTGTGGGGCTTTCCATCTCTTTAAACCCCTTTCAGGGCTTTTGGTTTTTTTAAGAGAGGATAAATGATAGAAAATACCGCTCCACAAAGCAAGAGGAGGCTCACTGGACGGGAAACCAGGATCAGAGGATTTCCCAAAGAAAGGAGAAGAGATCTTCTCAAAGAAAGTTCTGCAAGGTCACCCAGAACAAGACCCAGCACAGCGGGTGCAATCGGAAAACCCTGTTTCCTCATAAAGTAACCGATGAGGCCAAAGACAAACATTATATAAAGATCATCGACATTATTGTTTAACCCGAAAGCCCCGATGACACAAAGAATAAGAATTGCGGCTGAAAAGACAGAATAAGGTAACCGGGTCAACTGGAGAAAGGCTCGAATTCCTATAATCGTCAATCCAAGGAGAAAGAGATTGGCCATGAGCATCGCCACGAAGATTCCATAAATGATATCGGGTTTCTGGCTGAGGAGAAGAGGGCCTGGTTGAAGCCCATGAATCATAAAGGCGGCAATCAACATCGCAGTGGTATTGCTCCCGGGTATCCCTAAGGAGAGGAGGATGGTCATGGATCCTCCTGTGGAGGCATTGTTTGCACATTCCGCAGCCATCAACCCATCCACTGCTCCTTTTCCAAACTTCTCTGGATTTTTAGATGTCCTTGCAGCCTCCCCATAAGCAAGAAAGGCAGCAATGGTCGCCCCTGCACCCGGTAAAGCCCCAACAATGGTCCCGATGATGGGGGAACGGATGAGATTGGTCAAATTCTTCTTAAACTCAGAGAGTTTCGGAAATTCTTTTCTCATCCCTTTATAGCCTGATGCCTCTTTATACTCTTTAAAGGGTTCTTCGGCTTCAATAAATATCTCCGAAACAGCTAAGAGTCCCACCATGGCCGTCACAAAACTTACTCCACCGAGAAGAATACTCGTCCCAAAAGTGAATCTTTCAACTCCCGTAATTCCATCTGTTCCGACCATGGCTAAAAATAATCCAAAAAGGGCAGAAATAACGCCTTTTAAAATAGAACCTCCTGAAAGCCCAGAGACCACACTTAAACCGAGAATGGTAAGGGCAAAATACTCCGGGGGACCAAATCGGAGGGCAAAGTTTGCTATCACAGGAGTGGCCACCATCATTACGAAAACACTAAAAAGTCCCCCTCCAATAGAGCATAAAAGGAATACCCAGAGGGCATAGGCCGCCCTTCCCTGCTTAGCAAGAGAATGTCCTTCGATCACGGTAGGTACAGAAGAAGGTTCCCCGGGGATTCCAAATAGAATGGAAGTAATCGAGCCACCGGTGATTCCTCCACAGTAGGCACTCACCAAGATGGTAAAGGCTGTAATAGGGGACATCGCATAAGTGAATGGGAGAAGAAGCACCACCCCCATAGAGGTGCTGATCCCTGGAAGTGCCCCCGCCATCAATCCCCAGAGGCCACCCAGACAGATGGCCAAGAGGTTTTGGGGAAGGAAGATGGTTGAGAATGCGGTTAAATAGTGTTGCATCCAAAATGGTTCAATAAAAAAGTCTACTGAAAGCAGCAAAAACCCCAATCCCTTTTGGGAGAGGCATGGTGATCAATCTACCAAAAACCAAAACGATTAATCCAGTGACCAGGAGAGGAGAAAACACGAGTCTCCATTTTCTCCTCTCTCCGAGGACGAAAATAAAGATTAAAATAAAGATAAAGGTGGAAAGAATAAACCCGATAAAGGGCATCCCTATGACATAAAAAAGGAGACAAAGGATACTCAGAAAAACTTTTAATCGATTCTTACCAGGGAATTCTTCTTTTTCCTTCAAACGTTCCTTTTTCTCTCCATCTTTTAATTTCCATTCCTTAATCAATAAAATGAAACTTAGAATAGCTGCGGAGGAGAGAATAAGCAAAGGCCAAAACCCACTTCCAACTTCGCCAAAACGCCTGATTTCATGCAACCGGAAGGCGTGAATGAGCATAAATAGGAAAAAGACAAATACAGCCCCGTTGGCGATCAAACGATTTCTTTTCATCTTTTTTTTAACTTCTGGTTATTTTACATAACCCAGGTCTTTCAATACTTCGGTAAAAAATTTCACCTGATCTTCCCAGTATTTCCTTGTCTCTTCGGGACCGAGATACCCAGGCCTGGCATAGAGGTGGTTCTCCTGTTCAAATTTCTTATAGACAGGTGATTCAAGGGCTTTTTTGATGATATCATGAAGGTATTTAATCCGGTCCGGAGGCGTCCCTTTCTTCACTGCCCAGGCCCTCATCAATCCGTGAGTATAATCAATCCCTAATTCCGGGGTACATGGCACCTCCGGAAGAGCTGGATGCCTCTTTTCCATCAATACAGCAAGGGGTCTCAATTTCCCCGCCCTTACGAGAGGTAACGTTTCGGCAAGCTCCTCCATGGCCCCATGAATGTGGCCTCCAAGGATGGCCGCTTTGATTTCTGCTCCTGATTCAAAAGGAACAAAAGTGATGTCCACCCCCACTTTTTTAAAGAAGGCTACAGTTTGAATCTCGGACCATCCTCCAGGGGAAGTCCCGGCAAACTTAAGCATCCTTGGATTCTTCTTTCCATATTCGATCAGGTCAGAAAGGGTCTTAAATTTCGATTCACCCGAAACAAAAACGGTGGTTGTGTCCCACTGGATCCTCATAATAGGATCGAAATCTCTCAAAATATGAGCCCTGGTTTTAGGTTTCACGGCATCAATAAGATGAGAGGTTGTTACGGCGAGAATGGTATAGCCATCTGCTGGTTGCTGGGCTACATGGAGCATTCCCTTTGTAGCTCCCCCTCCTGGCATATTCGTAATAACCAGAGGGACGGGAAGTAACGGTTTTAATCCTTCCGCTACAGCCCGTGCCGCTGTATCGCTTCCTCCACCAACCCCAAAGGGGACGATGATTTCAATCGCCCTCTCCGGATAAGCTGCCTCCACCTTGGTCCAATGACTCATTACCAATGCCACTAACACAGGAAGTATCCATAAAAATTTTTTCATCTCCTCCAACCTCCTTTCTAAAGGATATCAAAAATATATATCAAAATAATTTCTCTGTCAAAAAAGCTTAAACCCGATGGATCATTTTTCCTAAATTGAGCGATTTTTCGTCATTCATTGAATCAAATATACTGGATTCCTGCTTCCGCAGGAATGACTACTGCTACCCAATGAATGAAAATGTCATTCCCGTGAAAACGGGAATCCAGAAGGGTTATCTTTAAATAATACTAAGAATCGCTCAATTTAGGTTTTTCATTTTTTTGACCCATACTAAGATTAAATTTAAATGATCTGGGTGATGAAGT
>CALIBK010000122.1 GCA_938045955.1 uncultured bacterium
AGGCAGCAAATTCGGAGAACTTTTCAGCAAAAGATGGATCGGCATATAACATCCAAAATATCTTTAATGTTTCTTTTGAGGTCTGGGGAATCTCTCTCTTATCCGAAGCTAAAATAACCTTTGCAATATCCAAAGCACCCATGACTAAATTTTCGACCTATCTTTCGATAATCTTTCTTTTGAAACTATCCTGGTTATAATCCTGCCAATTAAATTCTTTAATTCGATCTATTTCACCGTGCTCATTTTCTAAAAACCTCAGGTATTCCAAAACTCTCGTTCTTTCTTCAGGAAGAAGAGATTTTGACTTCTCGCTGGTCTTCCAGAAATCATAGGCGAAATCCCACCAGTCGACTGCCTCATAGCTTACTTTGCATAAAAGATCAAGGTAGAGTTTTCGATCTCTTATCGTTAAAGGCTTACCAACTCTTAAAACATTATAGACTAAAGAAGCCCGAGCTCTGTTTAGCACGACAAAATCAACATTATCTATCTCAAGAAGATCAATCAAATCAGACCAGATTTTATTCTCGCCAGGATAATCTATCTCGGTTTCGATTTCCAAGTATTCTTTTAGCCTGAAATAGACTGCAATATCCCAATCAGAGAGCTCCCCAGGGATTTCCTTAGCCCTCGAACCAAATAGAAATGACAGGAGGACGGATGGTTCTTTTTCAAAATATTGATTTAACGTTTCTAATTTATTAATCATTTTAATGCCTTTTAAAAATAGCATAGTCTCATATCTATGTCAAAAAGTATTTGTTTGATCTAAGGGTTGGAATATATTTGTTTGGTTCTTTTCCGTATATAATAGATGATGTAATTCAAACCTTGACCTTTTCTAATGATTCATTTTCTCATTTTTGATGGGATCATGGGGATGGAAGGGATGGGACCTGCTTACGGGAAACCAAAACCTGTGGGGATGGTTGTGGTGAGTGATCATCCCCTTTCTGCAGACGCGGTAGCTTCGAGAATGATGGGTTTTAGACCTGGGGATATTCCTCACCTGAAACTTGCTTTCTTGAAAGGTTTAGGAGAGATTCGACTTGGAAAAATTTCAATAGAACCAAAGGATTATATAAAATGGGTGAATCCTTTTGAACCCCCACCAGAGACGTTTTCATTGATATTCCCGGATGTTGTGGTATACGATAAAGGTTCTTGCAGTGCCTGCCTATCCACTCTAATGATTTTTCTTCAAAAGTATCACAACAAACTTGATAATTACCGCCTGAGCGATCAGAAGATTCACATCGGAATCGGTAAATATATCGATCCCTGCCCGAATGGAACAATCCTTATCGGAAGCTGCACCTCCAGATTAAAACACAAGGGAATTTTTGTTGGAGGCTGCCCACCTATTTCATCCCAAATCCATCAGACACTTTTTCCGTAACTCCTCATTGAAGGGTGGAAATCATTTTAGCCTGATAGGGGGTATTTCCTATCCATGACTGATGGGTTACCTTTCCATCTTGTGATTAGTTTTTGACTCTATCAAAAATTTTTTGTAAAGTTTTGTGTATGGCTACGATTTACGGGTTTATCGAAAGAATTACCTATTCCGATGAAGAGAGTGGCTTTGTGGTTGCGAAGCTTCAGGAGAAGGGGAAGCGAGGGCTTACGACGATCGTTGGAAAGATGCTAGGAATCAATCCAGGTGAATCCCTGAAACTTACCGGTCAGTGGGTTCAAGATAAGAGATTTGGAGAGCAGTTTCAGGTTGACCATTATGAGATTACCGTCCCTGCAACGGTTCGTGGGATAGAGAAATACCTTGGCTCCGGATTGATTAAAGGGATTGGCCCTATCATGGCTGAGAGGATTGTTCGTAAATTCGGACTCGAAACTCTAAATATTATCGAAAAAACACCTGAGAAACTTTCTGAGGTTGAAGGAATTGGACCCAAACGAATCGAGATGATCACCCATGCCTGGGAAGAACAGAAAGAGATCAAAGGAATTATGATCTTTCTTCAGGGGCATGGAGTTAGCGCAGCTTACTCCGCAAAGATTTATAAACAATATGGTAGCCGATCGATCGAAATTGTAAGAGAGAATCCTTATCGTTTAGCCCGGGACATCCATGGGATTGGTTTTTTGACGGCAGATCGAATCGCCCAAAATATGGGAATCGATCCAAATTCTTTGATAAGAGCCAAAGCAGGGATTGTTTATGTTCTGAATGGTTTATCGGAAGATGGGCATGTTTATTATCCTGAAAAAGAATTAATCGAGAAGGCAGGAGAGATTTTAAAGGTTAATAGAGAAATCATTGAGAGAGCACTTGATGAGCTTTCTCAAGAAAAGGAGATTTTTATTGAGGACCTTGTAGGGGATAGCCCCGACCGGGCTGTCTATCTGGCCCCCTTCTATTTAGCAGAAAAAGGGATAGCTCAAAAGTTGAAGATGATAAAAGAGTCCCCCTCAATTATTAGAGCGATACAACCTGAGAAGGCGATCGACTGGGTTGAGAAGAAATTAGATATTAAACTGGCTGATAAGCAGAAAGAGGCTATTCTCCTTGCGGCAAGTTCAAAGGTTCTCATCATTACTGGAGGGCCAGGCACAGGAAAAACGACCATCATTACAGCTATCCTCAAGATCTTTCAGCAATTGAGATTGAAAATCCTCCTTGCTGCACCCACGGGTAGAGCAGCCAAAAGGATGAGTGAAGCCACCCAGGAGGAGGCCAGAACGATTCACCGATTGCTGGAATATTCTCCCCAGAAAGGAAGGTTTAGGAAAGATCACAATGATCCCCTTGAGGCAGATGGGGTAATCATTGATGAGGCTTCGATGATCGACACTCTATTAATGTATCACCTCCTCAAAGCGATTCCACCTTATGCCCATCTGATATTGGTTGGAGATGTTGACCAGCTTCCCTCCGTTGGACCTGGAAATGTGTTAAAAGACATCATTGATTCTGGAACATTTACTGTCGTTAGGCTTACGGAAATCTTCCGTCAGGCCCAGGAAAGTATGATCGTGGTCAATGCCCATCGAGTAAACCAGGGTCTCTTCCCGATTTTGAAAAGGGATGAGAAAAAGGAGCTTAAGGATTTTTACTTCATTGAAGAGGAGGAGCCCGAAAAGATTCAGAATAAGATTTTATCCCTATGTTCGGAGAGGATTCCCAGATATTTTGGTTTTCATCCTGTTAGAGATATTCAGGTGATTACCCCCATGCATAAAGGAATCCTTGGTGTAAGTCACTTAAATCTCGAGCTTCAGAAAAGATTGAATCCTGAATCTCGAAATATCACCCATGGGGGTCGGGTTTTTCGATGGGGGGATAAGGTAATGCAAATAGTGAATAACTACGATAAAGAAATTTTTAATGGGGATATTGGTTGGATTTCCGAGATCGATCAAGAAGCCGGAGAGGTTGTCATTGATTTTGACGGGAGACTCCTCCTTTATAATGCCTCCGAGCTTGATGAAATTGTTTTAGCCTATGCCATTTCTGTCCATAAATCCCAGGGTAGTGAATATCCCGCAGTGATCCTTCCCATCAGCACTCAACACTATGTTCTTCTTCAGAGGAATCTGCTCTACACGGCCATTACAAGGGCAAAACGGCTGGTGGTATTGATCGGAACGAAGAAGGCGTTAGCCATCGCCATAAAAAATAATAAACCCCAGCTGAGATATACCCGCCTTTCTGAAAGATTGAGAACCTGATAAAGGGTCTGTACAGGAGTGGAATCGCCAGAGAGTCTAAGGGAAAGGCCTCTTGAGATGCCACTCGGTGGCCTGTTCATAGGCATAAGCCACTCGCAGGAGAGTCTCTTCGTCAAATGGGCGTCCAATGATCTGTAAACCAATGGGAAGTTGATTTTCAGAAAACCCACAGGGAACAGTAATGGCCGGGAATCCATTAAGATTGAAAGGCCGGGTAAACTGGGTAAGAAGGGAAACAACATTTATTTTTTGACCCTCAATTTTGACCGAGGAAGTTCCGATGGGAAAAGCCACAGTTGGAAGGGTAGGGGTTAGGAGAAGATCGACCTTATTAAATAGATCGAGACTTTGACGACAGAAGAGAGTGCGGGCTCTCTGGGCCTGAATATAATCAGTCGCAGAAATAAAGATTCCTGATTCCAGACGGAGGCGAACAGGAGGATAAATCCGCTCTCCATGGCTCTTGATTGTCTCACTGTGGTAGGCTGTGGCTTCAGCCATCTGAATCACACTCGCGATCGAAGAAGCATAATAGTAAACAGGGAAAGAGACTTCAGAGACAATTGTTTCGAGATCGACAAGCTGATCCACTGCCTTCCAGAAAGAGTCTTTTACGAAGGGTTCGATAGGAAGTTCGATAGCCTCTTTAATGATCCCCAGGCGAAGACCTTTAATCCCTTTTTTAAGTCCCTGGGTATAGTCGGGAACCGAAAGGTTTGCTGAGGTAAGGTCATTGGGATCGTATCCTGCGACTGCATTCATAATCAGAGCACAATCTTCTACAGTGCGAGCCATTGGACCTGGATGATCCTGACTCCAGGCAAGAGGTGTAATCCCATAACGGCTGATGCGTCCATAGGTCGGTTTAAACCCAACAATCCCGCAAAGCGAAGAGGGAATTCGGATAGATCCTCCCGTATCACTTCCCATCGCAAAGGGGCACTCGCCAGAAGCCACTGCAGAACCATTTCCTCCGCTTGACCCTCCGGTAATGAGATTGAGATTCCAGGGGTTATGCATATGACCATACTCTTCATTCTCTCCAGTGACCCCATAGGCAAAAGGGTGAAGGTTCAGTTTTCCTAAAAGAATGGCACCTGCCTTTTTTAATTTGAAGGCAACCGTACTGTCATAATTGGGAAAGAAATCGTGAAAGATTTTTGTCCCTGAAGTATTTCGTATCCCTTTCACATAGTAGAGATCCTTTAACCCGAAGGGAATCCCATGAAGGGGACCCCGGTATTTCCCTTCTTGGATCTCTTTTTCTAAGGCTTTTGCGTTTTCTATAGCTTGCTCAGGCAGGAGGGTAATGAAAGAGTTGAGTTTTGGCTCGATGGTTTCGATTCGTGTGAGAAGAGCTTCAACCAATTCGACGGGAGAGATTTCTTTTTTTTGAATAAGTTGAGAGAGTTCTGAAAGGCTTAGATAATAAATATGATTCGAATCCATTGGCATTTACTCCTTAAAAGAGTAAACTGGCATAAAAGGTTCGAGATCCTTTAAATCCAATTCATAGAATCGTTTTAAAGCGGGCCATATTTTTTGAATATAGAGGAAAAGCTCCTCCATATGAGCCTCCTCGGCTTCCAACCCAAACTCCTTTGCCATCGAATTAAAAGTTTCTCGATCCATTTTTCTCTCCTATACGGATTCTCTCTCTTTAACCTTCAATCCTTTTCTCCTCAGGTAATCCTTTACTTCTTGAATCTTTATTTTTCTGAAATGAAATACAGAGGCCGCTAAAAGAATCTTTGCCCCTCCTCGAACCACAGCCTCATAGAAATGTTCAAGCTTTCCTGCTCCTCCTGAGGCTACGACGGGTAGACTTACAGCACTCGAGATCGCTTTTAAGAGGTCAAGGTCATAACCCTCTTGCGTTCCGTCTCCATCAATACTGGTAGGTAAAAGGGTTCCGGCGCCAAGTTCTTCACATTGTTTTGCCCATAAGACCGCATCTTTTCCTACAGGTTGGGTACCGCCTGCAATGACCACTTCAAATCCTGAGGGCATGGCTGAATTCCTTCTGACATCAATGGCAATCGTGATTCTTTCTCTTCCGAAAGTGTTTGAGGCTTCACGGATCAACTCGGGTTGCTTCACCGCAGCACTATTCATCGAGATCTTCTGGGCCCCTGCTGAAAGGATAAGTTCGATATCTTTAAGGCTCGAAATCCCTCCCCCTACCGTTAGAGGGATATGGATGGCTGAAGACACGTTCTTTATCCATTCAAGACGGGTTTTTCGATTTTCCAGAGTTGCAGCGATGTCAAGCATTGCCAATTCATCTGCTCCTTCCTTTTCGTAAAAAACTGCATGTTCCACCGGGTCGCCTGCATCCCTTAGGTCAACAAAGTGGACTCCTTTGACGACCCTTCCTTCTTTCATATCGAGACAGGGCATTATCAAGATGGTTTCCATAAACACTCCTTTCATTTAATTATTCTAAGCCACTTGACTTTCCTTCTCCCCGGTGAGGAGATAAGAACGTGAGGAAAAATCACAAAATATTTTTGTTAGATTTTAGTTGATCGGAAGCCATTTCGTCAATGGTTAGCCGAATAAAAAGATTGGAAGTGTTTGAAGGAGAGGAGGAATTGTGATATTTTTATTTTAATCTCTTCCTAAACCATAGGAATATGAAAAAATCACGTTTTTCATATACCTTTAAATCTTTCAGAGAGCTCCATGTCATTCTGGATAGAAATTTTTTCCCCGAGGAACATCCCAGATCTTCCAAAAGAGAGGATTCGGAGCGAGAGGAGAATTTGTTTCAAAAAGCGATGGAGGGGGTTCAACCCCTTAAAGATAAACCTCTCGTTGAACCCATTCATAGAAAAACTATACCGATTAAGAGGTTTAAAGAACAGGAGGATGAAGAGGCCTTAGATAGACTTAAGGCCCTTGTTCGGAAGGGGGTTGGATTTCGTGTAGAGGATACCCCTGAATATATCGAAGGAACAGGATATCACGTTCATCCCGAGATTGTGAAACGCTTGCATCGAGGAGATTTTTCCATTCAGGGTCACCTTGATCTTCATGGGCTGGTGGTGAAAGAGGCACAGGAGGTTTTTGATCAATTTATGAAATGGGCAACCACTTACGGCAAGACCGGACTTCTGATTACCCATGGCAGGGGACTCTCTTCGCCCTCTGAACCGGTCTTGAAAAAGAAGGTCGAAGAATGGCTGACTCTTGGGCCGTGGCGGAAATGGGTCATTGCCTATTCAAGTGCCAGAAAATGTGATGGAGGAACAGGGGCGACCTATGTGTTGCTTCGAAAGCGTCCGATCTCAAAAAAACAAAAAATAAGAAAGAAGAATATTTAAGACCCTGATGGAGTGTAAAAATCACCCGGGAAGAAAAGCGGTAGCCATCTGTTATTAGTACGAGAAAGGGTTCTGCCTGGAATGTTGTAATTGTTTAGCCCCTGATGAATGCTGTGACTGTTTGAACCCAGAAGCTTTTTGTCAGTTTAGAACACGATGCGGTCTCTGGGAAATGGCAAAGGAGCGAAAAAGATTAAAAAGGAAAATGGAATAGTTGTGGATCAAAAGGAAGAAGTGGGTTGAATTCTATACTAAAGGATTTTCAAAAAATCTTTTCAGACAGGGATGGCGATGGATTTATCGATTCAGTAGACCTCCTGATTCACCTATTTCCCTCCTCATGTCATCCCGAAGTTTTATGTTCGGTCATGGATCTTTCTGCTTCTATTGGATTCGACACGATGGGGATGGATCTCCCGCTGGTTACAGCAGGAGTGAAAAAGTCTACCATCCATCATCATCTTTACATCGGTCTGGATGACGAGCTTAAAAGCATTCCTGAAAAGCATGGATCCTTTTTTTTAAAAGAAGGTAACCTCGTCTCCCTGGCCCAATCCATCCGAACATTTGCATTCTCAATTATTTCAAGAAATGGAATGGCTTATGAAAAAAGTTCTCTGAAAAGATTTAGGAAAAGTGGAGAGATGGATCTTCTCAGGTTTTTTTCCACAGGGGGATTATTCTTGCATGACCTCTCAAGACCCTGGCTAATCCTTTTCCCCTACCGAATTCTTCTTTTCAGTCGTTTAGGCTTAGGAGCTGCTGTTGAAGCAGCAAATTTTTCATCCCGTTTGGGTCTGGAGACCGTCCAGCTCTCTCTCCCCTTTGCGTTTAAGTTGTCTTCAAAATCTGAGAAATGGCCTTTTATCTACATCGGGAAAAAAGAAGATTTACATAAACTTGGAATAAAAAGATCAGATTATCTTTATTCTTTCCATTGGGAGGGAGGGTTATTTATAATCCCATCCCGAAAGGGTTTCATTGAGATATTGATCTCGGGAACAGAGGAGGGCCTTCAAAGAATTTTAAAATATCTTAGTAACGTTCCTACCGATTCGAAAGAAATCAAGGATTTGTTCTTTAAAGAGATTAAAAAATTCATAAAAGAGTTGGAAGTTTCATTGAAAGGATTCTTTCATCCCCTTTCTTCCCCTCGAAAAATCATTAGAGAATATCGTCTCTATGATGAAAGAGAGGAAATTCTAAAAATTCTAAGAGAGAGATTAGAAGAAGGTTACTCTCCAACAGATCCCATAGAAATTTTAATAATGATTGTAAGACCTGAGAGAGAAAGAAGGAGATTTGAATCCGAGGTTAAAAAATTATTAAATAATCTTGGGTGGCCTTCAGAAAATATTCGTATCACTGTTTTAAATAGCTATAAGCCTGGATTGAGCTGGATGAGAGAGGTCGTTTTAGAAGAGATTTCGAAGATAGGGGTAGATCGGGTGGAGATTACATTTAAGCCATTTAGAGAGAACGGATTGGAAGAACCAGACCGATGGCTTCAGGAGATCTTTCCCATCGACGAAATCTTTTCGAAAAGATTAGGAATTCCAAAAGAGAAGATAGGGTTTAAAAGAGATTCAAGAATTAAAGAGGTTTATCGAGTTCGTGCATGGCAAAAGGAGGTGAAGGTTTATGAGAACCAATTTTCCCCCAGGTGGGAAACTCGAGATTATCTCTCTCTTTTTCCCAAATTAGGTCAAGTTCATCCCTGGACGGGATGGATAAATGTGAGGATCGGCGGGAAAGAGGTATTTTCTCAAAAGGTCAACACATGGATGGAACAGGTATGGGGGATCTATCAAAAAGAGATCCTTCCTCTCCTCCGAAAAGAGATAGACGATCTTTGTTCAATAAAACCTCTTTCTCTGAATACCCTCTTTAAAGAGATTCGCTTTGATCTCTTTTTAAATTATGCAGGTGAGGCATTGGGAGTGGATGAGGAGCGAATCTCTCCTCTTGAAGCCCTCCACGAGGAGTTCTACTTCGTGACCTTAGATTTCTTCTCCACCTATTTAAAGAAAAAAGGTATTTCTAAAAATTCGCCAGGAAAGATACTTCCCATCATTCACCCAAATGAGAGGGGAGCAAATGGGAAGTTTAGATTCACCTTAATTCCTCATCTCGATGGATTTTTTAAGGAAGGGAAGCGGCCCAAAATATTTTTAGAAGGAATCGCTTTTAGAGGACCAGATCTTCTGATTAACCTATTCGTTGAAACAGGCGAGATGAAAAACCTTAATGGGTTAGAAGAGATTTTTAAACACCTTAATCATAAGGTATTTCGAATTGAAAACATTTCATATCAAAAGAAGCCGAGAAAAGGACTTCGAATCATCGGCGTCGGTCCAAAATTAATTAAAAAAGGGTCGTTCAAGGAGAAAAAAAAGAGTTCCATTAAGATTCCATTGGACAGACCTATTGGGTATAGTGAATATAAAAAATTGATTCATTCTTTTGAGGGATGGTCTGGGGTAAACATCGTTGAAGAAGGGGACTCTTCAGGAGGGTTTCCCATCTATTCTCTCGAACATATCTATTCTTCAGAAAGCTCTTTGACCTCTCATTTGAAAGCGGCTATTTTTCGACCCACTTTTTTTATCAACTGTCGTCATCATGCAAACGAAGTCTCGAGTACGAATGCTGGACTCAGATTGTCTTTCCTTCTCGTTACAAATCCCGAGTTTCGGAGACTGCTCAGGAGGGTCAACGTGGTAATTAATCCGATGGAGAATGTAGATGGGGTGGTGGGATTGGAGGAGATGCTAAGATGGACTCCAGAGGATAAGCTTCATGCAGCTCGATATAATTGGGCCGGCCAGGAGTATTACCTTGAATATTTCAATCCTGATACCCCATTTGGAGAAGCGAGGGTGAAGCCCGGGATCTGGAAAAGGTGGCTTCCCGATATATGCGTGGATAACCATGGTTTTCCTTCTCACGAATGGGAACAACCCTTTTCAGGGTACAGTCCTTTCCGGTTCAGGGAATGGTGGCTTCCAAAGACATTTTTCTTTTTTTACCTCCCCTTCCTTGAGGAAAGGGAAGGGTCAATCAGAAGGAGACGTTCGGAAGCCTTTGGAAGATGGATATGGTCATTTCTTTCAAAAAAGAAAGGGGTGATGAGGAGGAATAGAACGTTTTCGGAGCGATATCGGAAATACAGGGATGCTTGGATCTCAAAATCTAAAGAAATGGATGAGAAACACTCCTGTTTTCCCCTTCAGGAAAGATTTCGAAAGACCAATTTTTCTTACCGGTATCCCTCCATTACGACTATTGAATTTATTACGGAGGTTGCCGATGAGATTGCCTCTGGAAGATTTTTGAGAGACTGTATCCAGGCTCATCTTGAGACCAATCTTTCTATCATAAAGTTATTGAACTCTTGCCCATTTCCTGTTAAAAAAAGATGTTATAAGAAAAAAGATGAGATGGAGTTTTTCTGGTATCGGGAGAGACCATTAACCTTTGAGAGGCTAAAAATTTAATCAAAACATTTGATGAATCAAAGGAGGGAGAAGATGAAAAGAGCAGGTTTAGTTTTTTGGGTGCTGATAGGATTGATCGGGTTACCTTTTCTCAGTGTGGCGCAGACTCCTGTCAAAGGTGGGACATTGACCTGGGGACGAGGAGGAGACTCGGTTACTCTGGATCTTGCCCAGGCCACCGATGGGGAATCGATTAAAGCAGGGATTCAGATCCTCGAAAATTTGGTGATGTTCAAAAAGGATAGTATGGATGTGGAACCCCAATTGGCGACCTCCTGGAGTGTCTCCAGTGACGGTTTGGTCTGGACTTTCAAGTTAAGGAAAGGGGTGAAATTTCATGATGGAACTCCTTTTAACGCCCATGCCGTAAAGGTCTCTTTCGATCGGGTCATTGATAAGAATCATCCCTTTCATCAATACGGCACATGGAGATACCCTGCCTTAGGTCTGGGACCGGTTAAAGAAGTTAAGGTCATTGATGAATATACGGTGGCTCTCAGAACAGAAAAACCTTATGCTCCTCTGGTGGCTAACCTGGCCCTCTGGTTATGTCCTATTCTGTCTCCCGCCGCAATCGAGAAGTATAAAGGAGATATCGGTCGAAATCCTGTTGGAACAGGGCCATTTAAGTTTGTCAAATGGATCAAAGATGATCAGATTATTGTGGAGAGAAATGAAGAATACTGGGGGCAGAAACCTCATTTAGATCGAATTATTCTAAAGGCAATCCCGGAGGTTTCCGCTCGATATATGGCCCTACAGACCGGGGCGATCGATATCGCAGATGACCTTGATCCGGACTCCATCCAGATGGCAAAGGGCAATCCAAACTTTAAAGTCATAGAGCAACCCAGTGTGAATGTGGGCTATCTGGCTATCAATACAAAAAAACCGATTCTTAACAACAAATTGGTTCGACAGGCGATTGCGCATGCGATTGACAAACAGACTATCATCAAGACCATTTTCAGGGGATTAGCCATTCCTGCAGTCAATCCATTTCCACCCAGCATCTGGGGGTATAATTATAAAATCAAGGATTATGAATATAATGTGCAAAAGGCAAAAGCCCTTCTTGCCCAGGCAGGTTATCCTAATGGATTTAGCACTGAACTCTGGGCGATGCCTGTATCCAGAGCCTATATGCCGGAGCCGGTCAAGACTGCAGAGCTGATTCAGGGGTATTTGGCCGCTGTAGGGATCAATGCTAAGATTGTCCGTCATGAATGGGGGGCCTATCTGGATAAGACCGCCAAAGGGGAACATGATCTCTGCATGCTCGGGTGGCTGGGAGGAAATGCGGATCCGGATAACTTCCTTTACGGGCTTCTTCACTCTGATAACTCAAAACCTCCCGCAGCTAATATAGCCTTCTGGCAAAACCCGGAATTTGATCGGCTGGTAAAAGAAGCCCAGGGACTTTTCGAAAAAGAGAAAAGGGCCCCTCTTTATTTAAAGGCGCAGGAGATCTTTCATGAAGAGGTTCCATGGGTTCCTCTGGCTCATTCCACCATTGTTCGAATCTATAATAAAAAGTTACATGATGTTCCCCTCCGACCCAATGGATTGAATTCATTTCAGATGGTCTGGAAAGAGAAGTAAAGGAGTTTAGAGATTTTTGATCTCTTTCATCTCGAGGCGATTATTTCACCTCATATTCATACTCATCGGGGTCTCCATCCTGGTCTTCTTAATGCTCAGACTCATCCCTGGAGACCCCGCCCACCTTCTTGTCGGAGAATTTGCCTCTCCCCAGGATGTCGCCCGGATTCGCGAAAAACTGGGTCTGAATGAATCCTATCCCTATCAATATCTTATTTACAT
>CALIBK010000123.1 GCA_938045955.1 uncultured bacterium
TTATTTAAAGATAACCACTCTGGATTCCCGTTTTCACGGGAATGACGTTTTCATTCATCGGGTGGCAGTCGTCATTCCTGCGGAAGCAGGAATCCAGTATATTTGATTCAATTAATGGTGAAAAATCGCTCAATTTAGGTAGAAATAAAATCTAATTTGCAAGAAGATAAAAAAGGAGGAAGAGGGATGGGATTTGCATTGGCCTTGATCGTAATGGGGGTGCTTATCTTTCTCGATCGTTCAGGAATGGGTTATGGAGTTAGAGAAGGATGGCCCTGGTTGGTGGTGGCCTTAGGGATAGGAGGCGTGCTGAAAAATCGAAGGAGCATCATGGGCTGGATCACCTCCCTCATTGGAATCTTTATCTTAGGTTCAAAATACTACTCCATTCATCTTTCTATCCCCAGGATGGTCAAAACCTATTTTCTCCCTGTCCTTCTGATCGCTATCGGACTGTCCTGGCTTTTAAGGCATAAGAAGGATTGAATTACTCAGTGGATGGAAAGGAGAAAAGACCTTGGGGGAAAAAGACTGTTTTGGGTCGATTAGAGAGGTGATTCTTCCAGACGGGTTATCTCGAGTTCAGACCCGGTCTGAATGCCGGGACTGCCCGGACTTTCGAGAGTGTCTTCGGGAAAGCAGGACACCTTCCCGGGAGAGAAGGGAGGAGGACCCGGAAGAGGTGAGAAGACAGGAGATGATCGCTCGAATGATCGACCTATCCCAAATTCTCTCCAATGAAATTGGCTCCTGTCTCTTAGAACTCCTCAGCCGGCTCTATCAATCAAAATTGGGAGAAGTCTTTTCTAAACATCTTCTCCTCTTCTATGAGATCCCGAAGGAGACGTCCTCGTTCTCCTTAGCCATCCCCCTTTCAACCCATCTTCTTAACCTTCTCCGCAAAGTAGAACCCGAGCAGGGGAGAGAGGGATTTCATCTTTATCTGATTCTCATCAAGAGAACTTTTCCAGATAATCGAAAGGCGAACATGGGACTCATGGCTTATGAGATTGCTCGACTCTTTTCCACGGACAGTCGAGTCGTTCCCCAGATCCTGGGAAGACTCCCGGAAACAGAGACCACCCAATTCAAAAGGATGGACATCGAGAATCGTATCGTCTGGCTTTTGGGGAAAATGGGGTTTCTGGAGGAGTGGGAAGCATTAAAGAAAGAGAAGGAACTTCTAAAAAGGAGTGGAACCCCTTAATTTTTTATTTTCTGATTTAATCTCTGTAGGATGACCCTGGCTTCGCGAATCATTTCTTCTATGACCTCCTTCACACTTTTAATTTCATGAATCAATCCTACGCATTGACCACAAGCAAAAATAGCCCCTTCGGTATCTCCTCGTTGATAGGCCTCTTTGCTCATCTGACCGCTGATCACGGTCATGAGTTCCTCTAATGTGGCTCCTTTCTCCTCCATGGAGAGGGTAATCTCGGCAGCCTTATTCCGAATTACTCTTGCTACATTTCGGATCGAGCGTTGAATGAGCATGGTATCGGTCTCTCTGGCCCGAAGGAATCTTTCTTTAATTGCGGGATGAGCGGGACATTCCTCTGTAAGGACAAACCGGGTGCCCATGACCACCCCTTCTGCCCCGAGCGCCAGAGCGGCCACCAATCCTCTCCCATCGGCAATCCCTCCTCCTGCAATCACAGGAATCCGAAGGGATTGGGAAGCAAGCGGGATCAGGACGAGAGAAGTCACGTCATCCATCCCGGGATGTCCCCCACATTCAAAACCCACAATGGCGACAGCATCTGCACCGATCGATTCAGCCTTCTTTGCAAAACGAACCGATGGAACTTTATGGATGAGTTTGATATGGTGGTCCTTTAATTTCTGAACAAAAGGTTCTGGACTTCTTCCCGAGGTCTCCACTACCGGGACTCTCTCTTCAAGAAGAACTTCTAAAATTTCCTCGGTTCGATCTCCTTTGGTCAATTCGGGAAGCATGGAGAGATTCACTCCGAAGGGGTTCTTGGTTCTTTCCCTCATGAGACGAATCTCCCTGCGAAGGGATTCCCGATCCGGGAAGGTGAGACTGGAGATCATTCCCAACCCTCCTGCCTCTGAAACCGCGGAGGCAAGCTGAGAAGTGGCCAGCCACTGGAGTCCACCTTGAATAATGGGATATTTGATTCCCAGGAGTTGGGTCAATCGAGTTTCAAACATAAAAATTCTCCTTTTCCGTTTTGATCGATTTATCAACCTATATTATATTTAAAGAAATTTATCAAATATAAAATTTTTTCCGGAAAATCCTCGGTGAAAAGGGTATCTTCACAATCATGAGTGAGAGGGTACCTTCTCAAAAATAGGGCCATGGAATCGTATCTAAAGGATCGATCCTCTCTTTTCAATGCATATTCAGAATTTTCATGTCCTGACGAATGCGATCGAAAGGGTTGCAAAGATCCCCAGCTTCATGTCTCTATCAGTCTGATCGACCTGATCAGTATCTCACAGGCCTGTAGAAAGAAAGGATCCCAGCTCTTTAAAAAAAATCTTAAAATAGGTTTTGACCCCCTTCCGGATCGAGGACCCTGGATCGGAAGACTCTCCCTGGAATTGAAGAAACCCTGCCTCTTTTTCGATGGAAAGTGGTGTTCGGTCTATAATGCGCGACCTATTCCCTGTGCCCTCTTTCCCGAATATCTCTGGATGATCTATTCTCCCGATACCCTTCTCCAAAAAGAGTTTATTCGGGGCCTCCCCTGTATCCAGAAGCCAGGCCCTATTTCACCAGAAAGAAGACAAATCCTTCAACGGCTTTCCGAGATGTGCCTTCAGGAATTTTTCCTCTCCGATCTTTATCTATTCGGAGTCTCCCCTCTGATCATCGACCTAAAGAATATTGCAGGAGAGAGTCTGGACGGACTCTCGAAAGAAGAAAACGGGCTCTTTCGGCTCCCTCATGAAAAAGTGGAAACGTTAATTTATGATCGATTGTCCTCAGGAGGATATCTCGAAGAGTGGGAAGAAAAGATAGAAAGGCTCGATCAAGAGGAAGCGTTAGAGGAATTAGAGAGAATGAAGGTTTTAACCGACAGGATGACGAGGGAGAGTCCACCCTTCCTGATAGCCTATCAATTTGAGGGGGTTCGACTTCAACCCATTCACCTTCCGTAAAGAGTTTGTAACACCCTGCCACCCTTGTAGTTTTCAATGGAATATGATAACAATCCATAGAACTCATTCGAATCATCCAGGAGGTTAAAAAGATGGCCCTTTATAAAATAATCTTTTTGGGCCTAACGGTAGCGGGACCCGAAGAGGAGACCCGTCTTCGGCAAGGATTGCAGAAGAAATTCAATCTTTCTCCCGAAAGGGCTGAAAGTTTACTTCGGAGAGTTCCTATTATTGTTAAGAAAACAGAATCAAAGGAAGAAGTCGCTCGTTATCTCAGGGCCTTCGAAGAAATCGGGGCAAAAGTAAAGGTAGAAGAAGAACCCGGTCCTTTACCTTTGACCATGGAACAATATACGGGTCCCATGATGACCTGCCCTCAATGCGGTTTTGTGCAGCCCGAAGCGAATGAGTGTGTCAAGTGCGGGATCGTGATCTCCAAGTTCAAGAAATCCCAGGAGGAGGCTTGTGCTTATGAAGGACAGGTTCGAGAGATTCCCACCGAGGAAAGAATCCTTCCCCCGTGGGAGAGCGGTGAAGGGCTCGTTGGTTCCTACCTGAAAACGACCAGAGAGGCTCTTTTCTCTCCGGCACCCTTCTTTAAAAAAGTTGCAAAAGGCAAAGGGTATGGGTTCCCCCTTCTCTATGGGGTAATCACTGGAATCATTGGATTTGGTTTTTCTTTTCTCTGGCAATCGCTTTTTCTATCTCAAATCATACCTGCTCAGCTTCGTTCCTTTATCCCTTATGAATTCTACTTTGCTTTTCTTTTGATCGGACTCCCTTTTGGATTGGCTTTTTCTCTTTTTGCAGGAAGTGGAATTACCCATCTCTGCCTTATGCTTGTAGGTGGGAATAGAAACGGGTTCGAAGCCACTTTTCGGGCAATCTCATATTCCTACTGTGCCCATCTTTTCAATCTCATCCCTATTATCGGAAATCTTATAGGCTCCATTTACATGATCATCCTTTTTATTATAGGGGTGAGGGAGGGACATGAGACCTCTACAGGAAAAGCGACTCTGGCTGTATTGCTTCCGGCCATCGTGGTCTTTATTCTTGTGCTCTTAGCTCTCCTCATTCCTTTTTTTGCAGGCTCCATGAGAATTTTTGGGGGTGTGGGAGTCTAAATTCTATCTTTGATCAGTAATAGCAAAATGGGTAAAAGGCGAGTAAAAAGAAGAGAGAAATCCTTCGAGAACAAATCCATCCCGATCTCCCCTGAAGAAATCCTCCAGGTGATGAATAAAGAAGGAAGGCCCCTGCTCCTGAAGGAAATCCTTCACCATTTCCGGCTGGGGAAAAGGGAGAGATATGGATTAAAGAGATTAATTCAAACTCTCATGGAGGAGGGAAAGGTCCTTCGAATCAGGGGAAACCGGTATGGTTTGCCTGAAAAGATGGATTTGCTGATTGGCAAACTGAAATGTCATCCCGACGGATATGGATTTGTGATTCCGGAGGAGGGAGGAGAGGATATTTTTATCAGCCCAAGAAATCTTCACGAGGCCATGCATGGGGATCGAGTGGTCGTCAGGGTGGAATCGATCCGGAGGAAGGGTAAGGAAGGGAGGATCATCCGAATCATAGAGAGAGGGATTCGAAAAGTCGTTGGGAAATTCATGAAGGCAAAGAATTACGCTTATATTTTGCCAGAGGACGAAAGGATCCTCCAGGAAATCTATATTCCAGAGGGAGAGACCAAGAGGGCCAAGCCGAATCAAATCGTGGTGGCTGAAATTACCCATTACCCTTCAGGGAGAGGGAGGCCAGAGGGTCGAGTGACTCATATCCTTGGATACCCTGAGGATCCGGAGATTGAGCCTCAGATCATTATTCATAAATACGATCTTCCCCACCGATTTTCATCTGCGGCATTAAAAGAGGCAAGAGCAATCCCCATCCAGCCCTCTCCTCGAAATTATGAAGGACGGGTGGACTTAAGGGGATTAATCACTTTTACCATCGATGGGGAGAATGCAAGGGATTTCGATGATGCAGTCTCTCTGGAAAGAGATGGAAAGAAGGGATTCAGACTTTATGTTTCTATCTCGGATGTCAGCCATTATGTGGAGGAAGGAAGTGCTTTGGATGAAGAGGCCTATCTCCGGGGAACCAGTGTCTATTTCCCAGATCGAGCCATCCCCATGTTTCCTCCTGAACTTTCCAATGAGATCTGTTGCCTTCATCCAGGGGTGGATCGATTGACCCTCACCGTAGAACTAAAATTCAATGAAAAGGGTCAGAGAGAGGGGGTTCGATTCTATCCCAGCGTGATCCGGAGTGACGAACGGTTAACCTATACCCTGGTTCGAAAACTCTTGATGGATGAGGACCAAGAGTTGAAAAAGAGATATAGCCTTTACCTTCCTGTTCTCGAGCAGATGGCGGAGCTCTCTCAAATCCTCCGAAAAAAACGAATGGAGAGAGGGGCCCTGGATTTTGACCTTCCCGAACCCGAGGTGATTCTAAACCTTCAAGGGGAGGCAGAAGATATTATTCGAGCGGAAAGAAACCTGGCCCATCAGATCATCGAAGAATTTATGATTGCAGCCAATGAGGCGGTGGCTCACTTTATGGGAGAAAAAGGACTTCCTTTCATTTATCGGATCCATGAGCCTCCTGATCAGGAAGCGATCGAGGAGTTTCGGAGATTCATTTCCCTCCTGGGTTACCGGATGCGGAAGGACGGAGGTTATTCTTCAAAGGAATTACAGAAGGTTCTCCTTGAGGCGAAGGGAAAGTTAGAGGAGAGGGTCATCAATCATCTTCTTCTCAGGTCCATGAAATGGGCAAAATACTCGGCTAAAAATGTGGGCCATTTCGGCTTAGCCTCAAAGGCCTATACTCATTTTACCTCTCCCATCAGGCGATATCCCGATCTGATTGTCCATCGCCTTCTCAAGAACGTCTTATTGAAAGGGAAAGAGGGATATTCTGAAGAGACGCTGGCTAAAAAAGCAGAACATCTTTCTCACAGGGAACGGGTGGCTATGGAAGCCGAAAGGGAGATTCTCGATCGTTATCGAGTTCGATTGATGAAGGAGAAGATCGGGGAAGAGTTTGACGGTGTGATCAGCGGGGTTACCCCTTTTGGTTTTTTTGTGGAATTGAAAGAGATTTTTGTGGAGGGGATGGTCCGACTGACCAGCCTTCACGATGATTACTATCATTACCATGAGGATAAGTACTGTCTGATAGGAGAAAGAACCCATAAACGTTTCAGGGTAGGCGAGGCTGTAAGAGTGAAAGTAGAGCGGGTTGACATAGAAAGAAGACAGATCGATTTTGGCTTTTTAAAAAAATTATAATCTCCCGCCTAACCGTTTTCCTTCCTCCAAAATCTTCGGCAATAATCTCTCCTGTTTTTCATTGAATCGAAATTCCCTTTTATAATCTTTCTCTTTCTCGCAATCCTGGTGAATCGGGCATAAGACCCATTGGAGTAATCAAAAACCCAAATTGAGCGATTCTTAGTATTATTTAAAGATAAACCCCTTCTGGATTCCCGTTTTCACGGGAATGACATTTTCATTCATTGGGTTGGCAGTGGTCATTCCTGCGGAAGCAGGAATCCAGTATATTTGATTCAATGAATGACGAAAAATCACTCAATTTAATAAAAAATTAATGACTTTTTGTCTTTTTAATCAAAATTTTTTTCAAAATGAAAAATCTATTCGAGAAACCTTTTTAACCCGATAATGGT
>CALIBK010000124.1 GCA_938045955.1 uncultured bacterium
TGTGCCTCTTCGGAAAGCCGTTTCAAGACCTCCCAAAGGGCTTCATTGTCCATCCCCTTGAAGCTCTCCACCCCCGCTATTCTGTGGGCCTCCTCGGGGGTGAAACCGAGCTTCCTCACTTCAGTCCAAAACTGCGTCCAGTTCACCTTTGATTGGTCATCTTTTGCTGCCTCTTTCTGTACTTCTTTTTGGACTTCCTCAATAGGAATCTCCTCTGTTTCGATTATTTCTCCGGCGTCAATTGTGGGTCGAGAGGGGATTCCAAATTCTTCACTGGCGTACATCCCCTGAAACTCGGGAAAGACTTCCCGTAGGGCCTGTACAAGGGCGACCTTTCGAATCATTGTGGCGCTCATTTGGGCCCATGGCCCTCGAGGGTTGCCATCCCGGTCCCTGCGGATGTACTCATCAAGAGAAACGGTGTGCTTAAATGGTTCCCGCTTCTCTTGGTAGACAATGGCCCATCCTCCCACGAGGGTTTCATTGGGGAGAACGAGCGACCCCTCTCGTTCGATGACCTCTCCTTTTTCGTTAATTACCACCACTCCTGCCTTCCACCCCCGACACCAGGGGATGGTGGCAGCTCGCTTGGTGAATACGTCCTTCCCTACCACAATCGCTGCTGGTTCCTTTTCAGAGAACTTGATGAGATAGGCCTCTCTCAAGAAGGGATTGAGATGTTTGTATTTGCACAACTTAATGAACATCATGATTTCCTCGTCGGTGACCTTTGAAGGGTCACCAGAAACGAGGAATTTCCGCACAATCTGTGGGGAGAGCGTTACCTCCCCGTGCTCAGTTTCATACTTCACAAGCTCAGTGCTCATTTTGACTCCTCCTCTCTAAGGGTTTTATACAAGACTATCAATCCACTCTTTGAGCGCCCGCTTGGGGATGTAGTACTTCCGTCCCCATCTCTTGACGGGCAGCTCTCCGGACTGGATGAGCTTCATGAGTGTGTAGCGTCTCAGAGAAGGAATAAACTTCGAAACTTCCTTCAGAGTGAGGAGCTCTGGTGCATCTTCAAGCCGATACGACTTGAACTCTTCTCTTTCCATTTGTTTCACCTCCTTCTAGCTACGATTATAACCACATTTTTTGGTTTGTCAATATATGGAGAAAAATTTTTTGTTTTCAAATCAATACTACATTTTATGCCACTTTCCTGTAGCGTCCATCCACCCAAAGAGCTCCCTCCCCTCTTGGGGAGAGGGAGGGGTTTGCTCTTGGGCTATCTTCTCTAGGGCCTCTTGAATGGCCTTCTTTGAGTTCTCTTTGTACCTTAGAGAGAGTATTTCTGCTTCCCTTCGAAAATCCTGCTTCCAAAGCTCTTCCATAAACTGGAGCTTCTTCTGAAAAGAATAGTACCGCAGTTTCTCTCCGAGCTCCTCATCAACCCAAAGGTTCTTCACCTTCTTCGTGGCAAGCCCAAGAAGAAGGTTAAAGAACGTCAGGGTTGTTCTCTGACGAAACTCAAAAATCGTTAGGGACCACTTATGCTGCAGGTGACTTGCGAAAAATCCCCAGAGCGTTGTAAACCGCAACCACAATGTCGATTAACGCACCAGCAATAGCCAAGGTTCGTTCTTTGGTCACTGGAAGGTCAAAGATTTTGGCCGCTTCATCGTAGACCAAACCGAGGACGTTCAGCACGGCTTCCTTTTTTGTTGTTCCGTTTCCAGGGACTTCGAAGACCTTCACAAGCTCTGAAATGGCACGGACAAGGGCTACTACAAAACCAACAAAGAGAATGAGCCGCTCAAGCATCTCCTTCACCTCCTTCCTTCAGTTATAGGAAAACTCTCCAAAGGGAACCTCAAAAAACCATACTCCTTCGGTTTCAAGGGAGAACTGGAAAACCCGGAGAAGTTGCAACACAACTCTCTCGGGTACAACTGGCAGGGGATAAAAGACAAACCCTTCGTAGTCATCGAAGACGAGCCTGATGGCGTAAATCATCGCATTGCTCTCTGAAGAAGGTAAATGACCACAGGGATAAAAATCGCCGAGAAGATTCCCGTCCAAACTTTAACCGAGGTAATCTCTTTTTCTAGGCTCATCAAGCGGCATTCGTGGTCTTTTTGCATATCTTCAAAGAGCATTCGAATTTCCTTGAGGTTATCCAGTATCTTCTGCTGTCGCTCATCAATGCGTATGATGAGCTCATCACGCTCAGCATCATTAGAGAAAATTCCGTTGGTCATGTTCCCACCCCTCCAGAACTCGGGTAATGTGGCGAATAAGTTCCCTCCACTTTCTGATGCTCTCTGCTTCTGGCTTCTTCCCCTCAGAGAGACAGGAACGTAAATAGCAGTAAAAGAGAAGCAAGTGCTTCTCTGCGCTATGATGTTCTTCTTTCTTCTTCATCTTCCTGAAGGTAATCCTGAATGATTCTCCTAGCAAGGGTAAGCTTTCCATTCCAGAGCATGTACTCTTCTTTGGTTGGGTTTATTCCGTAGGAGCGGTGTGAGGTAAGCCAGAAAAGAACGTCGTTCAAGAGGTTGTTGAAATACGACCTGCTCTTAGGAACATTTTCTCCCACGGTGCCTCCCCCTCCTCTTTTTCCCTCGAGCCTTACTTAGGGCAATGGCCACCGCTTGTTTTTGGGGATATCCGGAAGCAATGAGCTCCCGAATGTTTTCCGCAATAACCTCTTTACTTTTCCCTTTTTTGAGAGGCATTTACTTCACCCACTTTGGTCCACCAAGAGACTCAATTTCTTTGGCCACCCTCACTACTTTTTCAAAGTACAAGGGGTCTGTAGCCCATCCTGGCTTGTTTTTCCTTGGAAGGAGGGCAAGGAGGAAAAACGGTGGGTCGTTGAGATAATCCAATGCCTTCTTAAAATGAAGCCTGGTACTAATAATTTCAGAAAAGTCCATAATGCAGTGGCTCCAAGAGGGATACTTCCGAAAAGCACTTTTCACCACAACCTCTTTTCCATCCTTCACCTCTCTAGTGGGGAGAACAACCGTTTCTCCTTTCCAAGAGGTTCCTGCTTTTATTCCCAAGATGTTATTAGCCTCTCGGGCCAAATACGATGTCCCCCAAGCACTTTCTAGCGCTGCCATAGCCGTCACCACTGCTTCGTTGAACTTTGCCCCGTTCTGAGCAGCGGTTTCACACGCTGAACGCATGCGTTGCAGAAAGAGCTCTTTTTGTTTACGAGTTACCCCACGATTTCACCCCCAAGCGCAACCAATTCCTCAGTCCTTCTCTTCGCCTATCACCACAAGGACCAAAACCCCAAGAGAAATTCCCGCCAGAAGATACCAAAACCATGGTAAGTACTGGGGGTTGAAGATATAGCAAACTCCTTCTACACACATTGCCCATCACTTCGCCCTTTGAATTCTTCCTTACCAAACAGCAAAGCGAAACTGTGGGAAAAGTACCGCAGGATTGAGAAATTCACCTGGCTCTCCAGTTTTAGTTGCCCTACGGACGATGAGATGAATGTGGGGTTGCATTCCTGCAGCATTCCCCGTGTTTCCCACATATCCAATCACCGACTCGTCTTTTCTCACTGGAGTACCGGGCTTTAGGCCTGGCTCAATATCTTTGAGATGCCCAAAGGTGATAAAGTAATCTCCAGCCTTGACTCGCACAAACTTTCCTAAAACCTTATCCTCTCCAGAGTAGTGAACTACCCCATCCACGGGGCTTGCTATTGGGGTTCCCTCTTTGAGGTAGACGTCCACCCCAGTGTGTCTTCTCTTTCCTTCCCGTGGTGCACCAAAGTAGCCCTGAGGGGGAACGAGTTTCCTTGCTTCCTCCTCGGTTATTGCGGTAATACGGAAAAGAGGAGTTGCTGGCTTCACTTCTCTTTGGGGAATTGAGCCAGCCCCCTGCGGAACAATAAGTCTCTCTTTAGGAACGGTAGGAACGCTCTCTACCTTCTTCCTTTTCTCTAGGTTCTTTGCCTTTTCTTGGAAGTATCTAGCTAGGGCTGCATCAATGCGTGCGGCCAACCGTGCGGCCAACGAATCCTCCGGAGCACTTCCTGGTTCCTCCTTCTTGGTTGCTATTTTTGGCGACTCTTCCTTTGCTGGGGACGATGGTGCGGTTCCTGTGGGATAGATTGGCTCCTCTCGCAACCTCCGATTGATTTCCTGAATTTCCTTTAACTTTTTCCGAATCTCGGCAAGCCTATCCTCCTGAGCCACCGCCTCTCCCCCTTTCTTTCTCCTTCTTCTCCTTTTCCTTTTTCTCCTTGTAGCTCCGCGCTAAATCGAGAATGTCCTTCCGCTCTTTAGCTGGTAAGGAGTTTAGTTTGGCCAACATGGCCTCTACGCTTTCTCCTGCACTCATTTTTCGAGCAAGTACACGGGCAATAATGCGCTTTGCAAAATCTTCCATTACAACCTACCTCCCAAAATGAGATTAGCCAAGGCTTCTTCGATGTCTGCCACCCGTTGTTCTTCTTCCATTCTCCTCTGTTCTTCAAGGTACTCTTCGTATCTTTGTCGTGCTGCTGGAGTAGCCAAAACCTCAATCCACTGCGGGATGAGGGTTGGTAGGTCTTCCTCGGTTATTGGTCCCCCTCGGAAAGGATGATATGGCTGGAAAAAGGCAAGTTGGCCTTCGTAGTAACACAACAACACCACTCCATCTTCGTAGTAATCTGGCTGCTGTTTAAAGAGCTCTGCTGGTTTTCCGTTTACCGGAGACTGCTTGTCCCAAATCTCCACACGGTATTTCGCCTTCTCTTCGTTTAGAAAATCCTCGTAATTCATAGACACACCTCCTAAAACTTGTTACAAAAGTTAGCCAATGGGGCATATCGGTTAGAAGGGGAAGAAGAGCAGTTGATTTTAAGAACAGTAGTAGTAGTAAGTGTTATCCCATATATCATTCCATTAGGAGCTAATACTCCACCCAACCATTTGTATGTGCCACTTAAGTTCCCAAAAGTAGAAACAGTATCAGTATTGGGAT
>CALIBK010000125.1 GCA_938045955.1 uncultured bacterium
CAATATCAATCAGAAGAACTTTCTTCTCGGCCACGGCCAGAGACGCCGAGAGATTGACCGCCGTGGTCGTCTTTCCCACCCCTCCTTTCTGATTTGCAATACAGATCACTCGGGCCATCAGTTTAATTAAACCAGGGAGCCTTTTTAACCGATTATTTTTATAGCACAAAAGGAGGATAAAAGGGAAGATTGAATTTTATTGTAATCTAAATTGAATGATTTTTTGTCATTCCTTGAATCAAATATACTGGATTCCTGCTTCTGCAGGAATGACTACTGCCACCCAATGAATGAAAATGTCATTCCCGTGAAAACGGGAATCCAGAAGAGGTTTATCTTTAAATATTACTAAGAATCGCTCAATTTGGGTGTAATTCATCGGCCATGGGTTGGAAATACCCCTACCAGGCCAAAATGATTATTGCCCTTTAAGGAGGGATTATATTTTATTCCTTTCGGAAGATGAGGAGGGTTCGTCGGATTGAACTGAAGGGGAGGGAGAAGCGTATTATTTTTTCGAGGCGACAGGGAAGAGTTTCGATCGAGGAGAGATAAGGAAGCTCGTCATCCAGTCGTCTTCCTTTCATGGCGATTAGTTTTCCCCCTTGTTTTAAGAGAAGAGAACCTATAGGGAGAAAAATGGAAAGTTTTGAAAAAGCCCTTGAGATGACCCCATCATATTGACCCTTCAGACGCTCAAGGATCTCTTTATCCTGGATCCGACCATGAATGACTTGGCACCCCTCCAGACCAAGGGTCCGAATGATGTGCCTCTGAAAGTCCGTCTTTTTCTGAACAGAGTCAATCAGAGTCAATTTTAACGAAGGCCTGACGATTTTTAATGGAATTCCCGGAAAACCCGCCCCCGAACCAATATCGAGCAGATTTGAAACCTCGGGAAGATGGGGATAGACAGAGAGGGAGTCGAGAAAATGTTTCCGGATGATCTCTCTCTCTGAACGGATCGCCGTAAGATTCATTTTTTGATTCCATTTCAGAAGTTCCCTGAGATAGAGATCAAGGGCCTCCAGTATCTTCTCGTTTAAATCGATTTCAAAGAGTTTCGCCCCTTCCGATAGAAGGTCCTTATTTTCTTTTTCCATTTCAGAAAGGATATAATTTATAATTTAATAGCATCATCTCATTAAAAAGGAAAGAAAATTTTCATCTTTTCCCTAACCCATCAGTCTTGGTAGGGGAATAGACCCGAATCCCTCTGCATTCTAAGGGTTTAGGACATAACCCTCTCAGCCCCAAATGAATCCAACCCTTCACCGAGGTATTGCACTGAAGACCTCTTTTTGACCTATGTCATTCTTTCTGTTAAAATCCCACCAACTCTCTTTGATTACTCAATATGACCAAAGCCAAAACTCATTTTGTCTGTCAGACCTGCGGTTATCAGGCACCCAAATGGTTAGGACGGTGTCCTGGGTGCCAAGAGTGGAATACCTTCGTTGAAGAAAGGATTATCGAGGAAAAACCTCTGGAGCGAGATCTTCTCGGAATAGAATCAAGAGCCATTCCAATTCCCATCACGAACATTGTACCTGAAGAGAGAGGGAGAGTCCAAACAGGGATTCAAGAGTTTGATCGGGTTTTGGGAGGGGGGATCATTTATGGTTCTGTGATTCTAATCGGAGGAGATCCTGGGATCGGGAAATCGACCCTTCTCCTTCAAGCCATGAGCAAAATTGCTGAGGCAGGAGAAACCGTCCTTTATATCTCTGGAGAGGAGTCTATCCAGCAGACCAAGATAAGAGCGGATCGGCTCGGGATCTCTACGGAGGGGCTTTTCGTCGTTTCTGAGACCTCATTGGAAAAGATTCTTCAAGATATCCAGTCACTCAAACCTTCGGTCGTGGTCATTGATTCCATCCAAACCATTTATTCCTCAGACCTTCCTTCACCTCCAGGTTCCATCACCCAGGTCAGGGAGAGTTCAAACCGATTGATCTATCTGGCCAAAAATCTTTCCATTCCTGTGTTTCTTGTTGGTCATGTGACGAAAGAAGGCTTTATCGCGGGCCCAAAAGTCTTGGAACACATGGTGGATACCGTTCTTTATCTGGAAGGGGAGAGTCACTCTTCCTACCGAATCCTGAGGTCCGTCAAGAATCGTTTTGGTTCCACCCATGAGATTGGGGTCTTTGAGATGAAAGAGACGGGGATGGAAGAAGTGATCAGCCCTTCAGAGCTCTTTCTTTCTGGACGAAGCCAAGCGGCCTCGGGCTCAGCGGTCATTGCCAGTCTGGAGGGAACCCGACCCATTCTGGTCGAAGTTCAATCATTGGTCCTTCCAACTCATTATGGGGTTCCGCGAAGGACGGCTCAGGGAGTTGATCTGAATCGGGTGTATCTGTTGGTTGCCGTGATGGAGAAGAGGTTAGGGATTTCTCTTTCGAATCAGGATATCTACCTCAATATCGCTGGAGGGTTACGAATTGATGAGCCGGGAGCAGATTTAGGAATCATTATATCCATCCTGTCAAGTATCAAGAATCAACCGATCGGTCCAGATTGGGTGGTCTTTGGGGAGGTGGGACTGAGCGGTGAGATCAGGGGAATCCATCGGGTGGAAGTCCGAGTCCATGAGGCGATCCGATTAGGGTTTCGTCACATCCTTTTGCCAAAACAGAACCGACAGAAGTTAAAAGGGATAAAAGGGGTGGAGTTAGTCGAGATAGAAAATATCCGTGAAGCTGTGGAAAGACTCTTTAGAGCCCACCCCTAAAATCAATTAGGCTCTGAATTTAGATGAATCGAGAGAGAGATTTTAAACCTAAAGGATTATCTTGGGGTTGGATTGCCTGGGGTATTTTTGTGACCGTTTTCGTCTTTTTTTCTTTTTCTCATCCGAACCAAGAGAAGGGGAGATTAGCAGGGGAGATTTACGAATCCGCGATGGTGGAGTTTTATCAGGGAAAGTACTCCGAGGCGATCGAGAGTTTTAATCATTTAATTCAATCCTTTCCTGAAAGCAAGCTGATTCCCTATTCTCATTATATGATCGGATTATCCCTTCTTAAGAAAGGAGATTTCGAAGGGGCAATTCAAAGATTTGAATTCTACTTATCTCATTATCCGGATGGGGATCGTTCTCGAGAGGCCCGGGAAGGGATTCGGATTTCTCGAGAAGAATTAGAAAAGAGGAATGAGATAGCGAAGCGTTCGGAGGAATTAAGAACCCATCTTACTAAGAAAGGACAGGTCAAAAGGCGCATCTGCGCCCAGCTTTCCTATCTCGAGGTGAAAAATTTTGGGGATCTGGAAAAGAGGGTAAAGGATTTAAAGAACCTCGGAGTGGATACCCTCATTTTCAAGGTGTTTCAGAACCGAGGGGATCGGGTCTACCCATTTGTCAATCCTCGCTTCGAAGAGGGAGTCTATTTCCAGACAGAGAACGCTCAGGTTGTGGATGATATTCTCGGGAAGGTGGTTGAACTCGTGCACCGCCAGGGGTTAGAGCTCTTTGCCTGGACGACCACTCGCTACGCCACCTATGGATTGGGAGGGAATTCCGAGTACCGGGCGAAGATCTACAATTTTGAGACGAAGAGGATGGAGATCGGGAGGGGATTCAATCTATTTCATCCTGAGGTGATGAAACGCCTGGAGGGATTTTTTCGGGATCTTGCCCGATATCCCATTGACGGGATCCTCTTTCACGATGACCTGATTCTAAGACATAATGAAGATTTCAGCGTGGAGGCCAATAAGAGTTTCATGAAGGAGTATGGCTTCCTCCCCCATCCCGATCTCTTCTATATCGATCCCTACAGATCAGAATCAGGACAATACTATGTGAAAGCCTATTCAGAGCACTTCTGGATCTGGGCTCAATGGAAGAATCGCTGGCTAATGAATTTAGCGAAAAGATGGATGGACGCAGCCAGAGAGATCAATCCAAAAATCCAGTTTGCCATCAATCTCTATCTGGATACGGTTCTGAATCATCACAATGGGTTGTCCGGGTTTTCTCAGACCTTGTCTTCCGCTCTCGAGAAGGGCTTTGATTACTATGCCATTATGGCCTATCACCGGCAGGCCATGAAAGGCCGGAAGATCGGATTAAAAGAAGCCATGGAATTGATGACCGAGGTCACCCAAAAGGCAATAAAAGAGGTGGGAGATTCCTCTCAGGTCATGATGAAGATTTGGATTCTGGATTGGAAGACCAATGAATTAGTGGGTTACAATCTTGCTCCCTTGAAAGAGATCGAAGAGCTCTTGAGAAGGATCTTAAAAGAAGGGGAGGTCAGTTTGGCCTTTGTCCCTTATCTCCCTCAGTTTCCGTTCCATCTCCTGAAAGAGAAGTGGACCAAGGTGAACCGAGCCCATCAGTGAGCTTCTGCCCAATTCCTACCTGAACTCAAGGAGACTCGGAGGGGTACAGAGAGTTCCATCACCGACTCCATCTCCTTGCGAATCATGGTAGAGGCCCTCTCCATCTCCTCTCCCGGTACTTCAAAAACTAATTCATCGTGAACCTGCATGATCATTCTGGTTTTAAGGCGAAGGTTTTCCAGCTGATTCTGAATCCGGATCATGGCCACTTTGATGATATCGGCCGCTGTTCCCTGGAGTGGGGTATTGATCGCTATTCTTTCGTTGGCTTGGCGGATGCTTGCTGTAGGAGAGTTCATCTCTGGAAGATACCGTCTTCGCTGGAGTAAAGTCGTCACGTAACCCTTTGCCCTGGCTTCTTCTAAACTCTTCTGGATATAGATCTGAACCCCCGGGTATTTTTTGAAATATTCATCGATATAGGTCTGTGCCATTTTGGGTTCTGTTCCGAGTTGCTGCGAAAGACCATAAGCGCTCATCCCATAGATGATCCCGAAGTTGATCACCTTGGCCTGTCGTCTCATGAGGGGGGTTACCTTTTCCAGGGGGACTCCAAAAATCTCTGAGGCCGTCCGACTGTGGATATCTTCGCCTCTCCTGAAGGCTTCGATCAGTGTTTGATCTTGAGAAAGATGGGCGAGGATACGGAGCTCGATCTGGGAGTAATCCGCTGAGAGGATCCACCATCCCTTCTCAGGGATAAAGGCCTGTCGAATGCGATTCCCTTCTTCAGTTCGAACAGGGATATTCTGAAGATTGGGATCACTCGAAGAGAGACGACCTGTTGCGGTGACGGTCTGGTGATAGGAGGTATGGACACGCCCTGTTTCAGGGTGGACTAACTTAGGAAGGGTATCCACATAAGTCGATTTGAGTTTGCTCAGGTTTCGATACCCCAGGATTTCAAGAGGGAGTTCGTGGTAAGTGGAGAGTTTTTCCAGCACCTCTACATCGGTAGAGAATCCTGTCTTGGTTTTTTTGATGACCGGGAGCTTCAACTTTTCAAACAAAATCTTTCCCAGTTGTTGAGAAGAATTGATATTAAAAACCTCCCCAGCCAGGGAATAGATTCTTTCAATCTTTTGCCGGAGCTGAATCTCTATCTCCTTGGAAAATTCTCTAAGAAGGTCTGTATCGATTTTTACTCCATTCATCTCCATCTTCGCGAGTACAATAGAAAGAGGCATCTCCACCTCTTCAAAGAGCTTCTGAAGGCCCTCCTCTTTTAACTTTGGCAGAAGGAGATGGGAAAGTTGAAGAGTGACATCCGCATCCTGTCCCCCATAATCCTTTGCCTTTTCCAATTCGACTTGATCGAACGTCACCCCCTTTGAACCAGCGACCTCTTGATACTCTATCAGCTTCAGATCCAGATAGTCCCGGGCCAATTCGCTCAGGTTATGGTTATGTTTCGTTGGATTCAGTAAATAAGAGGCAATCATCGTATCACAGAGGAT
>CALIBK010000126.1 GCA_938045955.1 uncultured bacterium
CCCGGCAGTGGCCTACTCTCCCATAGGGTCCCCCCTATAGTACCATCGGCGCTGGAGGGCTTAACTTCCGTGTTCGGGATGGGAACGGGTGTTTCCCCTCCGCTCTTTTACCACCGAGCCTTATTAACTATAACCACACCTTCAAAACTGCATAGCGGGCAATATCAAGACCTCGGTCTATTAGTACTGGTCGGCTCAAGGTGTTACCACCCTTACACCTCCAGCCTATCTACCAGGTATTCTCCCTGGGACCTTACCCGGTTTCTCCGGTGGGATACCTCATCTTGAGGTGGGCTTAGCGCTTAGATGCCTTCAGCGCTTATCCCTACCAGACATGGCTACCCAGCTTCTGCCCCTGGCAGGACAACTGGTACACCAGAGGTCTGTCCGCTCCGGTCCTCTCGTACTAGGAGCAGCCCCTCTCAAGTATCCTACGCCCACGACGGATAGGGACCGAACTGTCTCACGACGTTCTGAACCCAGCTCACGTACCGCTTTAATGGGCGAACAGCCCAACCCTTGGGACCTTCTTCAGCCCCAGGATGCGATGAGCCGACATCGAGGTGCCAAACCTCCCCGTCTATGTGGACTATCGGGGGAGATCAGCCTGTTATCCCCGGGGTAACTTTTATCCGTTAATTGACGGCCCTTCCATTCGGTACCGTCAGGTCACTAGGCCCGCCTTTCGGCTCTGCTCGAGATGTCTCTCTCACAGTCAGGCTCCCTTATGCCCTTGCACTCATCGCACGATTCCCAACCGTGCTGAGGGAACCTTTGGACGCCTCCGTTACCTTTTAGGAGGCGACCGCCCCAGTCAAACTGCCCACCAGGCACTGTCCCCGCTCCCTTTAGAATACGGGTTAGAACTTCAGTGATACAAGGGTGGTATCCCAAGGTCGGCTCCACAGGACCTGGCGATCCTGCTTCTCAGCCTCCCACCTATCCTGTACATGCATCACCAAAATCCAATGCCAAGTTGCAGTAAAGCTCCACGGGGTCTTTCCGTCCAGTCGTGGGTAATCCGCATCTTCGCGGATATTGCAATTTCGCCGAGCCCCTCGCCGAGACAGCGCCCAAGTCGTTACGCCTTTCGTGCGGGTCGGAACTTGCCCGACAAGGAATTTCGCTACCTTAGGACCGTTATAGTTACGGCCGCCGTTCACTGGGGCTTCGGTTCGGTGCTTCGCTATTCGCTAACACCTCCCCTTAACCTTCCAGCACTGGGCAGGCGTCAGCCCCTATACTTCGGATTCCTCCTTAGCAGAGACCTGTGTTTTTGCTAAACAGTCGCCCAGGCCTCTTTACTGCGACCCCTTCAGGCTCCAGGTGTTTCACCCTTCACCCTACTGGGGCACCCCTTCTCCCGAGGTTACGGGGCCATTTTGCCGAGTTCCTTAGCGAGGGTTCTCTCGCGCGCCTTAGGATCTTCTCCCCGCCTACCTGTGTCAGTTTGCGGTACGGTCAGCTATACCTCCCTTAGAGGTTTTTCTCGTCAGTGTGGATTCGGTAGCTTCGGGCTTACACCCTCCCCATCACCTCTCGGGCTTCTCGCCAGACGGATTTACCTGCCTGGCACCCTACTGGCTTGGACGTGCTCTACCATTCGCACGCTCTACCTATCCTCCTGCGTCTCCCCTTCGGTCTTTATCAGGTATAGCTGGGGCCGGAATATTAACCGGCTGTCCATCGCCTACGGATCTCTCCATCGGCTTAGGCCCGCCTAACCCTGGGCAGACGAACTTTACCCAGGAAACCTTAGGCTTGCGGCGAGAGAGATTCTCACTCTCTTTTTCGCTACTTATGCCGGCATTCTCACTTCTGCCTCGTCCAGCGCTCCTTACCGGTGCGCCTTCAACCTAACGCAGAACGCTCCCCTACCGATTAGCCCTCCTTCGGACTAATCCCGCAGCTTCGGTATTAGGCTTAGTCCCATTGAATTTTCGGCGCAGAGTCCCTCGACCAGTGAGCTATTACGCACTCTTTAAATGATGGCTGCTTCTAAGCCAACATCCTGGCTGTCTTCGGAACCCCACTTCCTTTGCCACTTAGCCTAATTTTGGGACCTTAGCTGGCGGTCTGGGCTGTTCCCCTCTCGACTATGGAGCTTATCCCCCACAGTCTCACTCCTAACCTTACAATTACGAGATTCGGAGTTTGCATGGGTTTGGTAGCCTAATAAGACCCCTAGCCCATACAGTGCTCTACCCTCGTAATTTACTAGTTAGGGCTCGCCCTAAAACAATTTCGGGGAGAACCAGCTATCACCAGGTTCGATTGGAATTTCTCCCCTACCCACAGCTCATCCGATGGTTTTTCAACACCAACCGGTTCGGACCTCCACGTGCTTTTACGCACGCTTCACCCTGGCCATGGGTAGATCACCTGGTTTCGGGTCTACTACTGACAACTATTCGCCCTATTCAGACTCGCTTTCGCTTCGGCTCCGGGGTCCTCTCCCCTTAACCTCGCTGCCAGTAGTAACTCGCCGGCTCATTCTTCAACAGGCACGCAGTCGAGCATTCGAAGGGCTAAAATCCCTTCGCATAGCTCTCCCACTGCTTGTGGACACACGGTTTCAGGTTCTATTTCACTCCCCTCCCGGGGTTCTATTTCACCTTTCCCTCACGGTACTATTGCGCTATCGGTAGCCAGGGAGTATTTAGCCTTAGGAGATGGTCCTCCCAGATTCCTACAGGGTTCCTCGTGCCCCGTAGTACTTGGGATAGATGCCCAGAGAGATGTATCCCTTTCGGCTACAGGGCTTTCACCTTCTTTGGCCAGCCTTTCCAGACTGTTCGCCTAGAGATACATTTTCTAACTCTCCGGAGAATCCACAGCTTCTCCCGGCATCTTCCCTCTACCCCCAGTAGACAACGCCTGTGGGCTTCTGCATCTACTGGGTTTAGGCTCTTCCCCGTTCGCTCGCCACTACTAAGGGAATCGAGTTTTCTTTCTTTTCCTCAGGGTACTGAGATGTTTCACTTCCCCTGGTTGCCGTCCCTTTCAGGACGATGCGGTATTACCCGCATCAGGTTTCCCCATTCGGGCATCCCCGGATCATAGCCTGTTCGCGGCTCCCCGAGGCTTTTCGCAGCCTGCCACGCCCTTCTTCGTCTCCTGGCTCCAAGGCATCCACCGTGTGCCCTTTCTATCTTGATATTACCCACTATGCAGTTTTCAAGGTGCGGTCAATCTGTTCTTTGGTGGAGATGAGCGGATTCGAACCGCTGACCCCCTGCTTGCAAAGCAGGTGCTCTCCCAGCTGAGCTACATCCCCAATGGTGGGCCTTTCTGGATTCGAACCAGAGACCTCACCCTTATCAGGGGTGCGCTCTAACCACCTGAGCTAAAGGCCCAAAGGACTAGTAAGAGGAAGAGTCCTACATATTCTCCTTAGAAAGGAGGTGATCCAGCCGCACCTTCCGGTACGGCTACCTTGTTACGACTTAGCCCCCCTCACCTAGCACACCTTCGGCACCTCCCTCCCTTTCGGGTTGGGTCGGTGACTTCGGGTGCACTAAACTCGGGTGGCTTGACGGGCGGTGTGTACAAGGCCCGGGAACGTATTCACCGTGGTATGGCTGACCCACGGTTACTAGCGATTCCGGCTTCATGCAGGCGGGTTGCAGCCTGCAATCCGAACTGAGGATGGCTTTTGGGGATTTGCTCCCCCTCGCGGGTTCGCTTCCCTTTGTACCACCCATTGTAGCACGTGTGTCGCCCAGGGCATAAGGGCCATGCGGACTTGACGTCGTCCCCTCCTTCCTCCAGGTTCTCCCTGGCAGTTTCCCTAGAGTCCCCAGCTTTACCTGTTGGTAACTAGGGATGAGGGTTGCGCTCGTTGCGGGACTTAACCCAACATCTCACGACACGAGCTGACGACAGCCATGCAGCACCTGTGCTAGCTCCCCGGCAAGCCGGGGTCGTCCCCCTTTCGGGTTCCTACCACTAGCATGTCAAGCCCAGGTAAGGTTCTTCGCGTTGCGTCGAATTGAACCACATGCTCCACCGCTTGTGCGGGCCCCCGTCAATTCCTTTGAGTTTTAACCTTGCGGCCGTACTCCCCAGGCGGGGCACTTAATGCGTTAGCTTCGGCACGGAAGGGGTCAATACCTCCCACACCTAGTGCCCAACGTTTACGGCGTGGACTACCAGGGTATCTAATCCTGTTTGCTCCCCACGCTTTCGCGCCTCAGCGTCAGTATCGGTCCAGAGAGCCGCCTTCGCCACCGGTGTTCCTCCCGATATCTACGAATTTCACCTCTACACCGGGAATTCCACTCTCCTCTCCCGTACTCTAGTTGAGTAGTTTCAGATGCACTTCTGAAGTTGAGCTTCAGGATTTCACATCTGACTTGCTCAACCGCCTACACGCGCTTTACGCCCAGTGATTCCGAACAACGCTTGCACCCTCCGTATTACCGCGGCTGCTGGCACGGAGTTAGCCGGTGCTTCCTCTGGTGGTACCGTCAGATGTTGATGTTATTCACATCAACATGTTTCTTCCCACCTGACAGGGCTTTACGACCCGAAGGCCTTCATCACCCACGCGGCGTCGCTGCGTCAGGGTTTCCCCCATTGCGCAAGAGTCCCCACTGCTGCCTCCCGTAGGAGTCTGGACCGTGTCTCAGTTCCAGTGTGGCTGGCCGTCCTCTCAGACCAGCTAACCATCGTCGCCTTGGTAGGCCATTACCCTACCAACTAGCTAATGGTACGCGGGCCCATCCCTGAGCAGTAGCTTGCATGCAGAGGCCACCTTTCATTACAGTCCCCGAAGGAACTGTAACAATATTCGGTATTAGCCCCGCTTTCGCGAGGTTATCCCCAACTCAGGGGCAGGTTACCCACGCGTTACTCACCCGTCCGCCACTTTACTCTCCCGGTTGCCCGGGATTTCTCGTACGACTTGCATGTGTTAGGCACGCCGCCAGCGTTCGTTCTGAGCCAGGATCAAACTCTCCAATTGATTTTTTAAAAACAGAGACCCAAAACGAATAACCCCTCTATTCTATTTTCAAAGAACAATTATACTCGCAATTTATATATATTAAACTATAATTTTTTTTTGTCAAGAGGGAAAAAAATATTTAAAAATCTTATTTATTTTCAATTAGTTTGAATCGATGAAATTTTTTCTTACCCGCTCTCAGCAAGATTTCGCCTCTCTCGTTAAAATCATTTAAGGTAACGATTTGATCGAACTGGTCAATTCTTTTTTTATTGAGATATCCCCCTCCTTGAAGGATCAACCTTCTCGCTTCAGAGCTCGACTTTGAAAGTCCTGCAATCTCAAATAATTTAAATATCGGGATCCCTTCTTTCATCTTTTTCGTTTCAATAAAAGTGGTCGGGATCGCATCCTCCCTTGCTTCTATTTCTGAGAAAAGGACCCTTGAGGCATCTCGAGCTCTCTCTGCCTCCTCTTGTCCATGGACAATCTTTGTGGCTTCAAAAGCCAAAACTTCTTTTGCCTTTCTGATCTCGGCTCCTTTTAACTTCCCATATTCTTTAATTTCCTCCATAGGGAGGAAAGTAAACAGGGACAAAAATCTTTCCACGTCTCGATCATCCGTATTAATCCAAAATTGATAATATTCGTAGGGAGAGGTTTTATTCGGATCCAACCAGATAGCCCCCTTTTCGGTCTTTCCCATCTTTCTCCCATCCGCTGTCTTAATAAGTGGAAAGGTGATCCCATACGCCTGTTTTCCTTCAAGCCGTCGAATAAGATCGATTCCGGCAACAATATTTCCCCACTGATCACTTCCACCCATTTGAATCAAACATTGATAATGTTTGAAGAGATACCAAAAATCATATGCCTGAAGAAGCTGATAATTAAATTCTATAAAAGAGAGCCCTGTTTCTAAACGAATTTTGATAGATTCCGTGGCTAACATTCTATTCACACTGAAATGTACCCCGATCTCTCTTAAAAAATCTATATAGTTGAGTTTGGTTAACCAATCTGCATTATTTAAGAGAAGGGCTTTCCCTTCCGAGAAATCTAAAAAACGAGAAAACTGTTTTTTCTGTGCCTCTGCATTTCGCTGGATCTCTTCGTAGGTCAAAATCTGACGCATCTCATCCTTTCCACTTGGATCTCCAACCAGTCCTGTTCCTCCACCGATTAAAGCAATAGGACGATGCCCAGAACGTTGCATATGAGAGAGGGCCATAATAGGAACTAAGTTTCCAACATGAAAGCTGGAGGCCGTGGGGTCAAACCCGATATAACAGGTCACCCTGCCTTCCAACAGTTCTGCGATTCTTTCTTCATCTGTGACCTGTTCAATAAATCCTCTCTCTTTAAATACTTCAAACAACGTCTTCTTTTCCCTCACTTCCATAGGTCCTTTCCCTCTCGTTCAGTGGGATTCGAAGTCTTTTGATCCTTTTAGATTTCCCTGTCCTTTCGTCGATCTCTACCATGACCCCTTGAAGTTCGATCTCTCCAGAGGCCACATCAAATTTCCATGGAATTTGAGTGAGAAAGCGATCAAGGGCCACCTGTTTCCGGATCCCGATGACGGAATCCATGGGGCCGGTCATCCCCACATCGGTGATATAGGCTGTTCCCTCATTGAGGATTCTATCATCACAGGTTTGAATGTGGGTATGGGTTCCAAGGACTGCAGAAACCCCCCCATCTAAGAACCAACCCATCGCCATTTTTTCTGAAGTTGCTTCAGCATGAAAATCAACGATAATCGCTAATGTCTCTTTCCTCAACCTTTCAACTTCTTTCTCTCCTACTCGAAAAGGACAATCTAAATGTTTCATAAATACTCTTCCCTCTAAATTGAGCACCCCTACTTTTTGCCCTTGCTTTGAGGAAAAAATTCCCGATCCTCTCCCTGGAACCTGCTCAGGATAATTTGCGGGTCTCAACATTCGAGGTTCTTCATTTAAAAAAGAGAGGATTTCCTTTTTCGCCCAGATATGGTTTCCGGAGGTAAGTACGTCCACTCCCATTTCAAAAATCTCCATGGCAATCGCTGGAGTGATTCCCATTCCCCCAGCTGCATTCTCTCCATTGGCAATCGTAAAGTCAATCTGATATTCCTCCACTACTCTGCCCAATAACTCCCGAAGGGCCCTACGTCCCGGTCTCCCAATAATATCCCCCACAAAGAGAATTTTCATGTTAAATGGTCCTGGGTTCGGAGGGAAACATCTATCTCCGAACTACTTGGCAATATCTACCGAGCGCGTTTCCCGAATGACGGTCACTTTGATTTGACCCGGATAAGTCAATTCCTTTTCAATCTTCCTCGCAATATCCCGACAAAGGATCACCGACTCTTCATCTGAAATTTTTTCAGGCTGAACAATGACCCGGATTTCTCTCCCCGCTTGAATGGCATAGGATTTCTCAACTCCAGAAAAGGATTGAGCAATCCTTTCTAAATCCTCCAATCGCTTCACATAGGTCTCTAATGTCTCCCGTCTTGCCCCCGGTCTGGCTCCAGAAAGAGCATCTGCGGCAGCCACCAGGACATCCAGTAGAGTTTCAGGTTTTTCTTCTTCATGATGGGATAAAATGGCATGAACAATCACGGGAGTCTCTCCATATTTTCTTGCTAACTCTGCACCAATCTTTGCATGGGACCCCTCAACCTCATGATCCACTGCCTTTCCTATATCGTGCAAAAGTCCTGCCCGCTTTGCCTGTTTGATATTGAGACCTAATTCAGAAGCCATGATTCCGCAAAGAAAGGCCACCTCTAAAGAATGTTGATAAACATTTTGGGCATAACTGGTGCGGTATTTGAGCCGTCCGATCAGTTTAACCAATTCCGGATGAATCCCATGGACCCCTACATCAAAGGTCGCCTGTTCACCTGCCTCACGAATAGAAGCTTCCACTTCCTGTTCCACTTTCTGTACAATCTCTTCTATCCGGGCCGGGTGAATTCTTCCATCGCTGACCAAACGCTCCAACGAGATTCGGGCAATCTCCCTTCGAATCGGATTAAAACCAGAAAGGATTACAGCCTCGGGGGTATCATCGATGATTAAATCCACTCCTGTAGCTGCTTCAAGGGCCCGAATATTTCTCCCCTCCCTTCCAATAATCCTCCCTTTCATTTCTTCATTCGGCAGATTGACCACGGAGACCGTCTTCTCTGCCACGTAATCCCCTGCATAGCGTTGAATAGCAAGACTGATAATCTCCTTGGCCTTTTTATCTGCAATTTCTCGAGCTTCTTCCTCCATTCTTTTAATTTTCTTAGCAATCTCATGCTTGGCCTCTTCCTCCATCGATTCCATAAGCATTCTTTTGGCTTCCTCCGCCGTCATTTTAGAAATGTTCTCCAACTGGATTCGCTGCCTTTGGAGAAGCTCTGTCACCTTCCTTTCCATCTCTTGAATCATTTTTTCCTGCTGGATTAATGCCTTTTCTTTTTTTACAATTTCTCCTTCTCGAGTTTCGATAAGCTCTATCTTCTTATCTAAGTTCGACTCCCTTTGGGCAATTCGCCTCTCTAAATTTTGAAGTTCCTGCCTCTTTTCGCTTATCTCTTTTTCAAACGCTGCCTTCTCTTGATAGAATTGGTCTTTGGCACGAAGGAGGGCTTCCTTCTTAATAATCTCAGCCTCCTTCTCTGCTTCTTCAATGACCCTTTTTGCAACCTCTTGGATAGACTCCATCTTTGATTCGATATATCTTTTTCTAACCAGAAACCCGATGAGAGCTCCAAGAAATGCAATAAGGAAGATAATCAGAACATACATTCCAATAGATAGACTCAAGGGTTTTTCACCTCCTCTTAAATCCTTAAAAAAAATTTTCTACCAAAAGTTCATCCCTCTCAAATCCCTTTGGAATTTAAGGCCTTTTCGAGCTTCGAAAGAGAATGAGAGGGTTCAAGATAGAGGAAAGGGTTCTTTTAGGAGAACCTGATAGGGGTGAGAAAATGAGTGAAGATTATCGGAAAATTCTTTGGCCTCTTTTTTTATATTTCTAAACCGCAGTCTTTTTAAAAAGGGAAAGAGGAAGACCCCCCCTCGCTTAGTCTCAGGCCGATCGGGAGCTTTCTTCTTCGTTTCCCTTTCAAAGAACTTAAGAAGAATCTCAATAATTTTCAAATGTTGAAGCGGAAAAAACCTCATTTTTCTCATTTATCAGGTTGTTTCTGATCCCCTTTTCTCTATCTTCCACCTAATTTTTTATTTCGATCCCTTAATCCTTATCCTGTGATACTCACCTTTTTGAGCTCTTTTCCTCCAATTTTAATATCTATCCTTTCGGCCAGATCCTTAGATTTGGACTCAATTTCTTGGAGAAGAATCATTCTTTTTTCTCTTTCTCTTAAAAGATCGTCAGCGATGTTAAGAGCGGTAAGAATCGCCACATTGAGGGTAGAAACACTCCGTGTCTTTTTTAGAATTTCGTCCGCTTTATCATTCACATATTTTGCAACTTCCTGAATATGCTTTTCTTCGGCATCGGTTTTTACCGTATAGGTTTGTCCAAACACTTTGATTTCAACTGTCCTCTCCTTTCCCATCTCCCTCATCCAGATGAGTCTATCCTCTCTCTAAGTTATAATTCGATTCCCCTCAGTCTTTGGAGGAGCTGGTCAATTCTCATCTTGACCCGTTCTCGATCTTGAGAGAGGAGTTCCATCTTTTTTTCGATCTCTAATCTTTTTTCCCTCTCTTCCTTAAGGGCAGAGAGGAGTCTTTCTCTTTCATCCACAAGGTCCTGATATTTGGCTAACAACTCGGAAATTTTCTCTTCGAGGTTTTCAAGCATAAATGCTCCCCTTCGAAGATCCTCTTGTCAGCCTGTATATTTTCAATAATATTTCTTCGCTCAAAAAAAGTCAATCCTTCTAAAAATTTTTATGTAAGAATCGAAAAATACGGATTTAGACTGCATTTCCATTCAATAGATAAGCTCTTATGAACTCATCAATCTCGCCATCTAACACGCGGTCGACCTGATAGATGACTTTATTAGTACGGTGGTCTTTCACCATTTTATATGGATGTAAAATATAGGAACGAATTTGGCTCCCCCAAGCAATCTCTTTTTTCGAATTATGAAGCTCCCGTAATCTTTCCTCTTTCTCCTTCCGTTCCCTCTCATAAAGCCTGGCCTTTAATATTTTTAAGGCCATCGCTTTATTCTTATGTTGGGACCGTTCATTTTGACATTGAACGACGATTCCCGTGGGAAGGTGGGTGATTCGGACCGCAGAATCTGTTTTATTGACATGCTGCCCACCTGCTCCACTGGAGCGAAAGGTATCCACTCTCAAATCCTTTTCATCAATCTCGATAGTTATCTCTTCAGAGACTTCTGGAATCACAAATACAGATGCAAAAGAGGTATGTCGTCTCGCTCCTGCGTCAAAGGGAGAGATCCGAACCAATCGATGGATTCCCACTTCCGCCTTTAAATATCCATAAGCATACTTTCCATTGACTGTAAATGTCACATTCTTTATTCCTGCTTCCTCTCCAGGCAGGATATCGACAATTTCAGTCTGATATCCTCTCTTTTCTGCCCATCTCAAATACATTCTAAGAAGCATTTCGGCCCAATCTTGGGCTTCTGTTCCTCCTGCCCCCGCATTTATACTCACAATGGCATTTCTCTCATCGTTCTCTCCTCTCAGCATCTGTCTAAATTCCATCTCCTTGATGGCTTCTTCATTCTGCTCGATTTTTTTAAGAAGTTCTTCAGCCTCTTTTTCATCATTCTGTTCCTCAATGAGTTGGAGAAGAACTTCCATCTCTTCAATCTCTTTCTTCTTTTCCTGCCAGCTCAGAAGGCCTTCTAAAAGGGAATTCCTTTCTTTCAAAATCTTTTGGGTGGTGTCCCCACCCTCCCAGAAATTAGGCTCCGACATCATCTTCCCAATCTCATTTAATCTTTTCTCCTTTTTTTCGAGGTCAAAGATAGCCTCGCATAATTTCTAAACGATTATTTAATTCCTTCAAACGACCCTTAAGTTCCATAATCATAATCATCACCCACTTTGTGATTATCTATAATAAATTATTAACATAACTTGAAAAAAAGTTAAATTGTTTATTTAATTATTTGATATTATTAAATTTTTAATTTTCAATAATTTTTGCCATTTCTTCACCCACGAGTGCTGGATTTTTAACCACCCGAACACCTGCTTTTTCTAAGGCCTCCATCTTCTCCTGGGCTGTGCCTTTACCTCCGGAAATGATCGCTCCTGCATGGCCCATTCTCCTTCCTGGGGGAGCTGTCAATCCAGCAATGAAGGCAACGACCGGTTTTCGGATTTCTTTTTCAATAAATTTAGCCGCTTCTTCTTCCGCTATCCCTCCGATCTCCCCAATCATAATTAATGCCCTGGTTTCTGGATCTTTTTCAAAAAGTCGAAGAAGATCCACGTAATCCAGTCCTATGATTTGATCTCCACCGATTCCCACGCAGGTAGACTGCCCAATTCCTTTTTTGGTCAATTGATCCACCACTTCATAAGTTAGTGTTCCACTCCTTGACATGATTCCAACAGGCCCTTGCCTATGGATATAACCGGCCATCACCCCAATCTTACATTTTCCAGGAGAGATAATCCCGGGGGTATTTGGACCAATCAGATTGACATTTTTTTTACGAAGGTATTCCTTCACTTTAATCATATCTAAAGTAGGAATTCCCTCTGTTAAACAGACAATAAGAGGGATATTGGCATCGGCCGCCTCCAAAATCGCATCGGCTGCAAAGGCCGGGGGTACAAAGATTGCAGAGGCGTTCGCCTCAGTCTCCCTTACCGCCTCTGAAACGGTATTGAACACGGGAATTCCATCGACCTTCTGTCCCCCTTTCCCCGGAGTAACCCCGGCCACAATCCTTGTACCATACTCCACCATCTGGCGGGTATGAAACATTCCCTCATTTCCCGTAATCCCTTGAACTAACACCCTTGTATTCTCGTCCACTAAAATACTCATTGGCCTTCCTCCTTTAGGCTCCAACCTTTTTTAAGGCTTCCACAACCTTCTGTGCCCCCTCGTACATCCCAGCCGCTACAGTAAAGTTGAGTCCAGAGTCGTTGAGAATCTTTCTTCCTTCCTCAACGTTTGTTCCTTCCAATCTTACCACGATGGGAACCTTCACTTTTACCTCTCTTACCGCTTCTGTGACCCCTTTTGCGAGAGTGTCACATCGAAGAATTCCTCCAAAAATATTAATAAACACCACTTTTACATCGGGATCGGACATTAAAATTTTAAATCCATTCTTTACCATCTCCACCGTGGCTCCTCCTCCCACATCAAGGAAATTTGCAGGCTCTGCCCCAAAAACTTTTATAATATCCATCGTTGCCATCGCGAGGCCTGCCCCATTCACCATACAACCCACATTTCCGTTAAGTTTAATATAGTTTAAATTATATTTGGACGCCTCAATCTCTAAAGGATCTTCCTCATGAAGATCCCTTAGGACAACAATCTCTTTATGCCGAAAGAGTCCATTGTCATCAAAATTCATTTTTGCATCCAAGGCAATAAATTCTCCATTCTTCGTTAGGATAAGAGGATTGATTTCAGCAAGTAGACAATCCTTCTCATGAAAGGCATTAAAAAGCCCAGTGATAATGGGTCTCAATTTTCCAACCTCCACTGGTCCAAAGCCTAATCCATATCCAATCTTATTCACCTGAAACGGCCTCAATCCTATGGAAGGATCTATCCATTCTTTTACAATCTTTTCAGGAGATTCAGCCGCAACCTTCTCGATCTCTATTCCTCCTTCTCTGCTTGCCATAATGACGGGGGAGGCTTTGGCCCGATCAATGACAACCCCTAAATAGAGCTCTTCTTTTATTTCTACTCTTTCCTCGATCAAAACCTTTCGAACCACCTTCCCCTTTGGACCTGTCTGGGGAGTCACGAGGGTCATCCCGATCATCTCCCTTGCTACTTTTTCTACCTCTGAAAGGTTCCTGACCACCCGGACCCCTCCTCCTTTCCCTCTACCACCTGCGTGGATCTGGGCTTTCAGAACAACTGGTTCAGTTCCGATCTCCTCAGAAACCCTCTTAGCCTCTTCCGCAGTTTGTATTACTCTACCTTTTGGAACAGGTACCCCATATTGTCTAAGGATCTCTTTCGCTTGATATTCATGAATCTTCATTTTGTCCTCCCTCTTCTGTAAATCAATTCTTAAATATTATAATGATTTTTTTAATTCTAACAATATTTTTATATCCACCATCCTAAATTCTCGACGAAGGATGGGAATCATGGTCTGATAGGGGGGGTTAAACCAAGAGTGATGGATTACACCCAATCCCTAATCCACCTCCTCTCGTGAGGGAAGGGAGGAATGGGCCTGGATGGGATACTAAAAAGGTGAACTAAGGCTGGAAATTAACGGAGCGTCCCGAGATAGTGAGTCGTAAGTTGACGTTCACGAACCTTGGGATTGGTATAATCCGGCAGAAGCATTGGAGCCACCCGATCGGTGACAATTCCTGCTTCTTCAAGCTCTCTGTGATACCTCCTCACATGATCCAACGTCAACTTTCCATCTTTAAATTTCTCTTTGGCATAAATGGCCGCGTTCTCTCCTGCAATCCTGCCGAAGACACAGACATCAAGAAGGGAGTTTCCCATCAAACGATTTTCGCCATGAACCCCTCCGGTCACCTCCCCTGCTGCAAAAAACCCCGGGACAGAGGTCTCACATCGGCAATTGTATTCTAATCCGCCGTTTTGATAATGAAGGGTAGGATAGACCAGTATAGGTTCTTTTGAAATGTCGATCCCATATCTTTTAAATAGAATATATTTCCCTGGAAACTCTCTCTTCACTGTTCCTTCGCCCCATAACATATCAATCATCGGAGAATCCAACCAGACCCCTACCTTCCCGGTTGGAGTAGGAACTCCTTTCCCCCTTTCTGTACATTCCCGAATAAACGAAGCCGATTCTACATCCCTTGGTTCTCGTTCGTTGACAAATTGTTCTCCATCAATATTCAGAACATTTGCACCCGCCCCTCTGAATTTCTCGGTGATTAAAAGCCCCTCTGCTTGTTCGGGAAATACTGCGCCTGTAGGATGATATTGGACTGTATGAAGAAAGCATAGTTTAACCCCTGCTCGGTAGCCCATGACCAATCCATCTCCTGTGGCCCCATAGTGATTGGTTGTCATGAATCCCTGAATATGAAGCCTCCCCGAGCCTCCCGTGGCCATAATGACCGCTTTTGCTTTGACCACGAAATATTCTTCTGTTTCAAGATTATAAAGAACAGCCCCTGAGCAATGTCCATGCTCATTCAATATCAATTCGACTGCAGGAGAGAACTCAAGGACCTTTATCTCCTCAGGATGATTCCTCGCCTCATCCCTGAGAGTCCTCATAATCTCCGCTCCCGTAATATCCGCGGCATAATGCATTCTTTTCCGGCAGGTTCCTCCCCCATGAAGGGTTTTGAGTCGTCCATCAGGGAACTTTGTAAACATACATCCCAAACTCTCTAACCAGGCGATGACCTTGGGAGCCTCGGTGACCAAGGTATAGACTAATTCTGGATCATTTTTGAAATGTCCTCCTCCTATCACATCCAGATAATGGAAATAAGGAGAATCCTTCGTTCCCTTGGTCGCCGCTTGAATCCCTCCTTCGGCCATCATGGTATTGGCATCCCCGTGACGGAGTTTCGTAGCGATCAACACCTTTGCTCCCCTCTCCCGAGCCGTTAATGCAGCAGCGGTGCCCGCCCCTCCCCCTCCAATAATCAGGACATCTGTTTCATAAGCGATCTTTGTAAGGTCGATCAAATCTGGATCAACCCGGCTCCGAGCTTCCAGAAGATCGACAATCTCGGGGGAGATCGCATAACCCTTATTAACTCCTACTCGAATCTCTCGTCGGGCGCCTTCTACGAAATCAGGGTGATATTTTCTTAACCTCTCTTCTCTCTCTTTGAGAGAAAGAAGGGGAAATTCCTCCCCCCTCTTCTTCCGTTCGACCCTTGCCGGTCGGGTGGCTTCCACCTTCCTGATCAATTCTTTTAATTCCCTGGTATAAGGCATAATCCCTCCAAATCTATTGTCATTAGGTTAAGAATACAGCTCATTGCCCACAAAGGATTTTTCCTATGCGTCCTCTGTATTTTATAGAAATGATTTGTCTTTTGGTTCCCAAAATTCATCTGCCTGTTCAGGTTCGATCTCCCTTTCGTTATAAAGTTTTTTAAGCGTCTCCTCATTGGTATCCATCAGTTCCCTGAGCATCTGTTCATACTTCCCCTGTCGAACTTGTTCTACCATCTCAGTAAGATGCTCCGCTTTGGGGAGAATATATTTCCCGTATAGACGTCTGCCCAGTATAGCGACATTATACTGGCAGATCTCCGCAGGACAACGAGCTGTGCAGAGCCCGCACATGACGCAATCGAAAGAGAGTTCGGCCAATCGAGCAATATCACCTCTCATCGCCGCAGCGATATAGTCCATCACCTCAATATCCATTGGGCAGGATTTAGTACATGTATTACACTGGAGACACCTCAGGACTTCAGGATAGTATTTTACGATGGTTTCGATCGAAGGTTTGACCTTTTCTATATCATAAACCCTCTTTGTCGCCGGAAAGAAAGGAATCTGGGCAAGATACATATTCGGTTGGACCACGGTCTGACAGGCTAATCCCACTTCGATTTTATAGCTCCCCGGGAATCGATAAACCGTACCACAGGCTCCACAGATTCCTCCGCGACAGCCACACCCCCGAATCAATTGATATCCCGCGTATTCCATTGCTTTTTGAATGGTCAGGGAAGAAGGAACGTCATATCGTTTTCCCATGATAAATATGGGGACTAACTCTTCCTTTTTCACTCCCTGTTCTTCCATAGGTCCCTCCTGATATTCCCAATCAGCTTGGAATTCAAAAATAGCTCTTTCTCTTATTTAGATTGCACCGGATTCGAGTTTTAGTTCATCTTCTTTGAAGGTGGCCACTGGGGGTGGTTCGTTGACATCCCTTCCGGGCACATAGTCGAACATCTTCTGAATCCTATCTCCCACGCTTCGAAAGAGCACCGCCACCGGGAGTCGGCTCGGACAGGCACTCTCGCAGAGTCCGCATCCGATGCAAGAGGTCACCATATGGGACATCCGGATCAAATGGAAGATGAGTGTATCGGTGGGCATCCGGATAGCTCCCTTGCGATCGGCCCATCTTAGAAATTGATCCCCTTCGTGTTCGAAGACGGCTGTTCGAAACACACATTCCTTACAATAACAGATCGGACAGGCCACCATACAATTGTGACATCGAATACAGGTCGAAAAAAGATCCAGAAACGACCCGAGGCTCTTCACCTTTCCTCTGAATTCCTCAAAAGTCTCATCTCTTTTCTTTCTCCTCTTTTCAATCACCTTCCTGAGAATTTCTTCTCTCTTCGGGTATCCCTCCGAAGTCTCCAGGTGTAATCCCTTCTCCTCCATCTCCTTCCCGAGCTTCTCCCCAACCTCCAATCCAATCTCCCTCTCCGTTGGATATCCATAGAGTTGAATCCAGAGATCTGCCCGGGTCACCGGAAACTCACAGATCTCACAGGCTTTACGAAAGGCATATCCCTCCGGAGCCCTCTCCTCCCCTTGCTCCATTCCTTTGAAGAGCTCTTGAAAGAGGACCCCATCGCCCTTCCCCTCCTCCACCATCCTGGAATAATCGTTCACTTCAAAAGTCCCAGGACAGTCAATCCCGATGAGAAAGAGATGATCCAGTTTCACCTGAAGAAACTTCGAAAGCTCCACCATTGCCCGAATCTCACAGGCCTTAAGCACCAGGGCTACGGGTTTACTCAAATTCCTCACCGAGAGATAAGAAGCCACCCTTGCTGACTGCACCGGCATGGTGGGAGAAAGTAAACAGAGCCCTTCCATCTTCTCAGGATTACGAATCAATGTCTGGACAACCCCTTGCCCCGAAGGAAGCCTCTTAGGCACCAGGAGTGCCTCCACCACTTTCTTCTCCAAAAGGCTTCTCAATAACCCTTGAAGTGCCTCCTCGGTCTTCCCTTCAGAAACTTTCACCACCGCCTGCTTCGCCATCTTCAGTCCTTCTCCTTTCTTTTTCTCTATCAGGCATTCCACAACCGTCGCATTGGATTGGGTCCCATCTTCTTTAATTCCTCCACCATCCTGGTCACCGTATCCGCAAACAGCTTCCCCTCACTGGCACTGATCCACCTCAGCCAGATCCGATCCTCGCTAAAACCCAGCTCCCTCAGAATCTCCTTGAGAATCGCCACCCTCCTCCGAGCCTTATAATTGCCTGTCTGATAATGGCAGTCTCCGGGATGACATCCTCCGATCAACACCCCATCGGCCCCATCAATCAAAGCCTTCAAGACATAAATCGAATCCACCGCTCCGGAGCACATCAAATGAATGATTCGAATATTTGGTGGATACTGTTGACGGGTCGTTCCAGCTAAATCCGCCCCTGTATAGGTGCACCAGTGACAGAGAAATGCAATAATCCGAGGCTCAAACTCTGCCATAACAACCTCCTTCCATCAAAAACTCGCATAGCCCATAGGCTTCCCGGGGTCAGTCGATGGCTGAATCGAGGACCACCAGATTCAATCCCTTCTCAAAGTTCTGCTGCTCGGAAGCGGCATTCCGACAGGCCACCACGCAATTCCCGCATCCCTCACAAAGAGCATCCCTCACCTCGGCCTTCCCCTCTTCATTCAGCACCCTCGCCCCATAAGGACAGACCGTGACACAGAGGCCACATCCACAGCATAACCTCGAAATGACATAAGCCCGGTAGGGTTTCTCCTCCCTTCTGCCCTTCGAAAGAATTACAGCCGCTCGGGCTGCCACTGCATTGCCCTGAGAGATGACATCCTCTATCAAATTAGGTGAATGACATAAACCACAAAAGAACTTCCCCCGCTCCAGGCCATCCAGAGGAGCCGCCTTCGGGTTGGGCTCCTTAAAAAACCCATCCGAATTAAGCTCCAACCCAAAAATTTGAGCCAAATCTTTATGATCATTCGGTTCAATCCCTGCACTCAAAATTAATCTATCAGCAGGTAAATTCACCCGATTCCCGAGGGCCGGATCAAACACCGAAACCCAGAGCCTCCCATCCTCCCTAATGACCTTTGGCTTCTCCTCCGGTTCATACCGAATAAAGATAACCCCCTTCTGCCTCGCCTCATGATAATAACTCTCATAAAACCCGTAGGTCCTCACATCCCGGTAAAGGACATAGACCCTCGCCTCCGGCCTCCACCCCTTCAGCCGAAGGGCATTCTTTACCGCATGAGCGCAACAGATGCGACTGCAATAGGGATGCTCCTCATCCCTTGACCCCACACACTGAATCATCACGACGGAGCGGAGACTCCTTAGAGCCTCCTCCTGTATGTGAATGGCCCTCTCAAACTCTCGCTGGGTCATCACCCGAGAATCCTCTCCATAAAGATACTCCTTCGGCCTGATCTCCCTGCCCCCCGTCGCAAGGATGACCACCCCATGATCAATCCTCTCCTCACCTTCCGAAGTCCTGATCCCCGTCCGATACTGTCCATTCTTTCTCTCGCACCCTATGACCTCCGCCCCCAAAAAGAGATGAATCAAAGGATTCCCCTTTACCTTCTGAATCAGCTCTTCAAGAAATCGCTGAGGATCCTCCCCTCTTAAGGTATAATAAGACTTTCTCGCATTCCCTCCTAACTCCTGCTCCCTTTCTACCAGAAAGACCTCATAGCCCTGTTCCGCTAACCGAAGGGAAGCGATCATCCCGGCAACCCCACCTCCAACCACTAAACCCTTCCTTTCAACCTGATGAGACCCTCTCCGAAGAGGCTGGATCCTTCTGGCTCGCTCCACAGCCATTCGAATCAACGTAAAAGCCTTCGCCGTTGCCTCCCGTGGAAATCCTGAATGGACTAAGGCACACTGCTCCCCGATATTTGCATACTCGATCAGATAAGGATTAAACCCCATCCCCCTGGCCATCTCCTCCATCCCTTTCCGAATCTCCTTGGAAGTACAGCCCGCCACCACCACCCGATTCAAACCCTCCTCCCCGATCTTTACCTTTATTGGATGAAGATCCTCGGAGAGATGAAGTTCCTCGAGCTCTCCCACATAAACCACCTCTCGAAGTTCCTTGATCTTCTGAACCAACTCCTCCATCAAAATATTCTTCCTTAACTCCTCTCCTCGATGGCAGATAAAGACCCCTATCTTCGGAATCTCCTCCCCCAAGGCCCCTTCTACAGGATACTCCCTCTCCCTCACAGGAGAAACAGAAGAAAGAAAAGAGGCTACCATCGCCGCCGCACTGGAGCCCTCCACCACCGTTTCCGGAATATCCCGGGGAGCCCGAAAAGCGCCCCCAACGAAAATCCCCTTCACCGAAGTCTCTGCAGGACGAAACTCCTCTGTCTCACAAAAACCCGAAGCATTCAACCGAACCCCTAACCGTTGAGCCAACTCCCTCACCCCACGAGAAGGAGTAAACCCAACAGAAAGCACCACCACATCGAACTCCCTCTCCTCAAACGTTCCATCCTCCCTCACATAGGTGATCAAAAGATTCTTCGACTGCTGCCACTCCTTAACCGAAGAAACAGCACTTCGAATATACTCAATCCCATACTCCCTCTTCGCCCTCTCATAATACCGCTCATAATCCTTTCCCATCGGCCGAATATCCATGTAAAACAGAGTCGCTTGAAGATCAGGCGCCCGTTGCTTCGCGATCATCGCCTGCTTGGTCGCATACATACAACAGATCGTCGAACAATGGGGTTGATTCGAGGAAGGATCCCTCGAACCCACGCACTGAATAAAAGCAACCCTCCCGATCCTCCTTCCATCCGAAGGACGAATCGGATATCCCCCCGTAGGCCCTGAAGTCGAAAGAAGCCTCTCAAACTGAATACTCGTCATCACATTCCGATACCGACCAAACCCATACTCCCCCTTCCTTTGAGCCCAAAAAGGCTCAAACCCGAATCCCAATACAATCGCCCCAACCCGAAGATCCTCCTCCTCTCCCTTCATCTCCAAATCAATGGCCCCAGGGCCACAAACCCTCACACACTCCCCACACCGAATACAATTCTCAGGATCAATCACAAGACCATGCGGGATCGATTGGGGAAAAGGTAAATAAATCGCCTTCCGCCTCTCCAACCCTCCCCCGAACTCCCTCTCCACCTCCACCGGACAGACCTCCACGCAAGCCCCACAAAACGTGCAACGCTTAAGATCCACAAACCGTGGCTTCCGAAATACCCTGACCCGAAAATCTCCACCCTCCCCCTCAACCCCCCTCACCTCACAATAAGGAAGAAGCTCTATATTCTCATGAAGACGACTCTCATAAATCGGACAGAAAGCAGGAGGCGTGGGACTCAAAAAACAGACCCCACAGGAGTTCGTCGGAAACGTCCGGTCCAATAACGGAAAATACCCCCCAATCGCAGGCGCCTGATCCAGAAGAAAAACCCTCCTTCCCATCTCTCCCAATAGAAGAGCAGCCTGCATCCCCGCAATCCCAGCACCCATCACCAACACCGAACCCTTATCTCCCTTCATCTTTCCCTGCTCCATCACTCCCTCTCAGAAAAAATCCAAAGCTCCAACCAAAGAGTCATCCCAATCCCAGAGACTCCAGCAGAGGCCGAGGAGAAATTAAATGCTTCGCCCACCACCTCTCCCTCTGCTCCACATCAAAAGCCAACCCCATCAACTCCGTAAAATAAAAGACAGGAAGACCCAACTCCTGCCTCATCTCCAAATTCATCTGACATAACCCACAAGAAGTCACGATCGCCTGAGCCCCAGCCTCCACCGCCATAGAGAGAATCCTTCCCACCATCTGGCTCACAATCGATCCATAGGTCATCGCTAAATCCGCCCCACAACAGTCCACCTTATACGACCACTCCACCGGCTGAGCCCCAAGGGTCCTCATCAATCGCTCCATCGCCTGTGGATTCTCCGGATCATCAAACCCCGTCACCTTAGGATGACGAACCAGGGCACACCCATAATAACAAGCCACCTTCAACCCCTTAAGAGGCCTCTTTACTCTCTCATCAATCCTATCCAAACCAATTCGATTCACCACCACATCCAATAACGCCAAAATCTCCAAAGAAGGATCATACCTAAAACCCACAATCTCCTCCACCACCCTCCTCTCCTTCTCATCATTCCTCAGGACATACTCCGTTTTCTTCAAATTACTAAAACACCCCGCACACGGAACCACCAGCCAAGAAAGCCCCGATCCCAAAGCCTTCGAGATAATCCGCGCAGGAAGACAGAGAGAAAGAAGACGATTCAAACTGTGAGTGGCTGCAGCCCCACAACAGTTCCAATCCTCCACCTCCACTAACTCCACCCCTAAGACCCTGAATACCTCCTCCGTCGATAAGCCATACTCCATCGATGAAGAACGATCTGTACAACCCGGAAAATATGAAACCCTCATCCCGAACCTCCAAAAAACCTACAGAAGGACAAACCCCCTCTCTATTGCTTCTTCGTACATCTCTCAAAGATCCTTCGAATCTCCTCCCTCTCCTTCACAAAACTCGGAAATAAAGGAAACTTACCCTTTAAAAAAAGCTTCACCCCCGAACCTAACGAATCCTTCATCAAATCCCTGCTCCTTAAGACATAATCCATCAGCATCGTCACCTCATGAACCCTCCCCCCTCTCCTCACACTCTGAATAAAAGCCTCGTGAAGTAGGTGAATCCTTCTCTCCTTCACCTCCACCCCCTCTCCCACCGCCATCTCCCTGAGCGCATCCATCAACACCCCAATGTGAATCTCATTCGGACACCGGGTCCCACAGGTCTGACAATACACACAAAACCAGATCGCCCCACTGCCCAATACCTCCCCTCTCCTCCCCATCTGAATCATCCGAATCAACTGATGCGGCTTAATATCCATATACGGAGCCGTCGGACAACCTGCCGTACACTTCATACACTGATAACATAGATCCAAGTGTTCCCCACTCCGCCTCCGAACCTCCTCCAAAAAAGAGAAATCCCCTTCCCCTAACCTCAACCCACCTTCCCACATCTCCTTCATCACTGCCATCCTCCGCTTAGGCTTTTATATAAAGGTATCCACCATTCGAAGGGTCTGAACCGATGATGAATTTCGTAACTCACATGCAAAATTAGGACAAGAAGCAATACAGGCCCCGCATCCTTGACAGAGGGCAACATGAACGATGGAGATTCCCCGTCGATAGTCCATCTCCCTTGCCTCATAGGGGCATATCTCAACACAAATCCCACAACCGCTACAAACCGTTTCATCCACGTAAGCAATGAGTGGATCCTGAAAAAGTTTGTCCGTTGAAAGAAGGGCCTGGATTTTACCCGCTGTGGCCGATGCCTGGGAGACGGTATCGGTGATATCTTTGGGACTTTGCCCACAGCCTGCCAGATAGATCCCTTTGGTGGAACTCTCCACGGGGTAGAGTTTGATATGGGCTTCGGTCAAAAATCCGTGTTTATCAACAGTGGCTCTTAATTTGGCTGCGAGCTCCTTCACCCCCTCAGAGGGAATGATCGCTGTTGCCAGAACCACCAGATCTGCACCAATCTCTATCCCTTTTCCGGTCAGGGTATCCACCCCCCAGACTTTGACCTTCCCATCCTCCTGGAAAACCCTTGACACCCTTCCCCTGAGGTAGAGAACTCCATTCTCTTCGATCGTCTTCTGAAGAAATTCCTCATAACCCTTTCCATCCGAACGAATATCCATATAGAAGACATAGGGTTGTCCATCCGGAACCTGTTCTTTGTACATCTTTGCCTGTTTTGCAGTATACATACAACAGATTCTTGAACAGTAAGGCATATAACGATCAGGATCCCTCGAGGCCACACATTGGATAAAAACCATCTCCTTTGGAACCCTTCCATCAGAAGGACGGAGGATTTTCCCCCGGGTAGGCCCATCAGGTGATAACATCCGTTCAAAGGCGAGTCCATCGATCACATCCGGAATCTCCCCATACCCGTATTCTCCTAACCTTTCTTTTGGGAAAAGGTCAAATCCGGTGGCAATGACAATGGCTCCGACTTTTCTGTGGATCCTCTCATCTTTTTGATCGAATTGAATGGCTTTTTCAGGACAGACCTCCTCACACTTTCTGCAGCTTCGATCTTGGAAGTACCGGCATTGAGTTGGAGTGACCTTAACGCGTTTAGGAACACAGTTGGGGTAAAGAAAATCGACCGCCTTTCTCATTCCCAACTCTCTATCAAAGGAAGAGGGATATTCCACCGGACAGACTTCGATACATCGTGCACACCCATTGCATCGTGTCCAATCCACATAGGTAGCTTTTTTATGGATAATTATCTCAAAATTTCCTACATAACCCTTCACCTCTTCCAGTTCCGAGCAACAAAATAATTCAATCTTTGGATGACTTACTATCTCTAAGGCCTTCGCGAGGAGATTTGGAAAAGCTGGTGAAAGATCGGGGAAGGTTTTTGAAAGTTGGGCCATATGTCCACCCAGGGCTGGCCCTTTCTCAACCAGGAACACTTCATATCCTCCCTGGGCCAGATCGAGGGAGGCTGTCATTCCAGCAATGCCTCCTCCGATCACCAAAACATTTCTGTTGATGCTCATCGCTAAGGGTTCGAGTTCTTCATTCCTTCTCACTTTCTCTAAGGTGGCCTGAATGATTTCCATCGCCTTCCGGGTGGCTTCTTCTTTCTCTTTTTGATGAACCCAGCTGCACTGCTCCCGAATATTCGCGATTTCACAGAGATAAGGGTTCATTCCCGCTGTCTTGACAGCTTTGCGAAAGGTATTTTCATGCATACTCGGCGAGCAACAGGCGACCACCACTCCCTCTAACTGCTTCTCCTGAATGGCCTCTCGAATGAGTTGTTGTCCGGGCTCTGAACACATGTAGATGTAGTCTATGCTATGACAGACATCCTCGATTTTACCAATCTCCTCTGCCACTTTTTTCACATCCACCGTGCCGGCGATATTCACTCCACAGTGACAGATAAAAACTCCCAATCTCCGCATAGTTACCCTTAGATTTTATGCCTTCCGATGGTCGTCATGAGTATCTGGCGAATAAACTTTGGACCTTACTTGCCGCTGCATTCGCATGAGCCACTGTATCGGCAATATCTTTAGGCCCCTGGACACACCCTGCTAAATAAATCCCTTCTCGGTTCGTCTCCACCGGTTTCAGTTTCCTATCGGCCTCGGTCAGGAAACCGTATAAATCAATGGGAATCCCTAATATCTGAGCTAAAGCCTTCACCTCTTGATGAGGGATGATCGCTGTAGCCAGAACCACAAGATCGGCCAACACCTCTACCTTTTTCCCTGTCAGGGTATCCACCCCCCAAACTGCAATCTTTTCTCCATCCCGGAAGATCCTTGAAACCCGTCCTCTTAAATAGAGAATCCCTTCTTCCATCGTCTGTTGAATAAATTCTTCGTATCCTTTTCCTGTAGATCGAATATCCATGTAAAAGATATAGACCTGGCCCTCATGAACTTTATGTTTGTACAGTCGGGCATGTTTCGCGGTATACATGCAGCAAACCCTTGAACAGTAGGGCATATATCGTTCCGGATCTCTTGAGCCTGTACACTGGATAAACACAACCTCTTTAGGAACCTTTCCGTCCGAAGGTCTTCGGATTTCTCCGTTCGTGGGTCCAGAGGCCGAATTCAGTCTCTCAAAAGAAAGCCCATCAATCACATCTGGAATCTCCCCATATCCATATTCTCCAAATCGTTCGATGGGCATCAGATCAAAGCCGGTAGCGACAATAATCGCTCCAACCTTTTCTTCGATGATCCGATCCTCTTGTTGATAATTGATCGCCCCGACCGGACAGATCTTTTCACACACCCGGCATTTTTTCTCCAGAAAATAACGACAGTGAGAAGTGTTGATAACAGGTTTATTGGGAACGGCCTGGGGAGAGAGGGTATAGATTGCCTTCCCAAGACCCATCCCTCGATCAAATTCAGATGGGTATTTAGAAGGACATTTCTGTTGACAAAGACCACATCCTGTACATTTCTCCCAATCGACGTAGCTTGCTTTTTTACGAATCTGAACGATAAAATTCCCAGCTTGACCCTCTACCCGGACCACTTCTGAATAGGTGTGTAATTGAATTCGGGGGTGCTGACCTGTTTCTACGGTCTTTGGGGTAAGCGTGCACTGGGCACAGTCAAGGGTGGGAAAGGTCTCGGAAAGCTGAAGCATCCGGCCCCCAATGGAGGGTAATTTCTCTACCAGCAGGACATTGTATCCAGCATTCCCAATATCAATCGACGCAGTAATCCCGGCAATCCCCCCACCTATTACCATTGCCTTTTTGATAAAACCATTCCCGGAAGAACCCATCTCTACCTCTCTTCCGCTTTCCCTCCCAGGAAGAGGAATTGAATGGATCCTAAACCAATCCTTTCCTTTTCAAAAGGGGGATTGGATCCACCGCATTCTGCTCAAATCCCAAGGTTCGGGGATCAAGGCCCATTGCCACTCCAAGGAGTTGAGTAAAATAGAGCACCGGAATCGTTTTGAAATCTAAGTGAGCTTTTAGGATATCCGATTGTTTCTGATCCAGGTTAAATGTACAGAGGGGGCAGGTCGAAACCACCACTTCAGCTCCTTGTTTCATGGCAGAGGTTAAAATTCGATAGGCACATTCTGTAGCTACCTCCGGAGATCCCACAGACTGAAAGGAGCCACAGCATTCAATCTTATATGGAAAATCGACAGGCTTCGCTCCTAAAGATTCTAAAAACTCTTCAAAGAGGGTTGGCCTCTCTTTATCATCGAAACCCATCTCTTCGAAAGGGCGTAGAAGCATACACCCATAATAAGGGGCAGCTTGAAGCTCATTCAAAGGTTTTTTCACCTTATCCTTGATGGTTGAAAAACCGATCTCCTGTTTTAATATTTCAAGATAGTGTAAGACTTTCAGATCTCCAAGATAATTCATTTCCATAAACTCGTTAATCTTCTCCCGTTTTTCCCCATCCCTTTGAAGTAAATGATTTGTCCTTTTAATGACATTAAAACAGATGGCACAGAGGGTCGTAAGGATTTCTCCTTGCTCCTTAGCCCGGGCTAAAATTCTTGCAGGAGGAAGAAGGGCCATGAGGTTATCTGTGGCTAAAGGAAAGGTGGCTCCACAACACGTCCAGTTTGGAAGTTCAATAAGTTCAAATCCAAGGAGAAGAGAACAATTTCGAGCCGTTTGATCGAAGTTTTTAGCTTTTGTATAGAGGGTGCATCCTGGAAAGTAGAGATAATTCATAAGAAACTCCAAAACGGGATAGAGCTGAGAGTGGACCGCTAAATAGTAAAAAACCCATGCCCCAAGCTCTATGGGCCCTTCTGTTACGAAAGAAACTTTCTGAAACCACTGATAAAGGCAATCTGAGGAACTCTTTCTAAAAATCCTTCCGGGAATTCAGAAATTTGAAGATAGTCTCTTCGTTCCTTCTTCCGCAGGATGACCATCCGAAGGGCATCCATCACCCGAGCAATATCAATGCCCTTGGGACATCTTGAACTGCATTGAAGACAGGAGGCGCATAGCCAGAAGGTATTAACCGAAAGGACTTCTTCCTCCAGGCCCAGCAGGGTGTATCGAATCACTTCGTGAGGCCCAAGGTCCATGGCAAATGCCACAGGACAACCAGCGGTACAATTCCCACATTGATAACAGGCAAAGAGATTCTGTCCACTGATCCATTCCACTTTTTTTGCAAACTCATTGTGAACTTTATCCCTGGATAATTCGATTTTCATAGAATCTCCCTAAGGTTCAGGGTCTTTTATACTTCTTCTCCCCTTCGATATAAAGATCATTTCCATATATATCATTTATGACGATCACCGGAAAGTCTTCAACCTCTAATCTACGGATGGCCTCTGGACCCAGGTCTTCATAGGCGACAATTTCAGCTCGTTTGATTCTTTTGGCTAAGAGCGCCCCGGCTCCACCTGTGGCTGCAAAATAGACCGCCTTATACTTCTTCATCGCCTCTTTCACCAAATCAGACCGCATTCCCTTCCCGATCATTCCTTTCAAGCCCTTTTCAATTAAAGCAGGAGAGTAGACATCCATCCGATAACTCGTCGTGGGCCCCGCAGACCCAAAGACCTTTCCGGGAGGAGCAGGAGAGGGTCCCACATAATATATAATCTGCCCTCTGATGTCAAAAGGAAGATCTTTTCCCCCTTGGATTAAATCAAAGAGTCTTTTATGGGCTGCATCCCTTCCTGTGTAAAGAATCCCATTAATAAGGACTCGATCTCCAATTCTCAATCTTTCTACATCCTCATCTCTGAGAGGCGTCTTTAGGCGAATGGACTCAGGCATCTCTCCCCCTCTCTCCCAATCTTTTTTTAAAGGATAACCTCTTTATGTCGATGGGCATGGCATTGAATATTGACAGCCAGAGGTAAACTGGCAATATGACATGGCATCATCAGGATATGAACAGCCAGAGAAGTCGTCCTTCCCCCCAGCCCCTGCGGCCCTATTCCAAGCCGGTTAATCTCTTCAAGAATTTCGGACTCCAATCGGTCAAGGTCTGGATCAGGGTTTCGGCTTCCAAGGGGCCGAAGTAAGCTCTTTTTTGCAAGAATTGCAGCCTGCTCAAAATTTCCACCAATCCCCATTCCAATGATTGTAGGGGGACAGGGATTTGACCCTGACTCTTTCACTCGCTGGACAACATATCTCTTGATGCCTTCCATGCCATCGGAAGGGCTCAGCATCACGACCCGACTCATATTTTCGCTCCCCCCACCCTTTGGAGCCACAATGAGCCTTACCCTATCTCCAGGAACGATTTCCATATGAAGAATTGGAGGAGTATTATCCCCTGTATTGGCCCGGCTAAAAGGATGGCACATGGATTTTCTCAGATACCCTTCTCGGTATCCTCGTCGGACTCCTTCAAAGAGGGCCTCTTTTAGATCTCCCCCAACAAAGTGAACCTCCTGTCCCACTTCAAGAAAGATGACAGCAACTCCGGTATCCTGGCAGATGGGAACCCTCTCCTCCTTTGCAATACGGGCATTCTCCTTCAACTCCTTGAGGATCTCAATGGCCAAGGGAGATTCTTCCTTCTCAATAGCACGATCAAAGGCTTGAAGAACATCTTCCCCTAAATCGGTGTTCGCCTCGATGCAGAGTTCCTTTACCTTCTCGGTAATCCGTCTTACCTCTATCTCTCTCATTCTGTCTCCCTGTGGATTTATAATTTAAGTTCAGCAATACTCTTTCGAACACTCTCTGCGGATCTGGCCAATAGGAGTTTCTCCTCCTCTGTGAGTTCAATCTCAATGATGGACTCAATCCCTTTGGCCCCCAATTTCACAGGAACTCCAAAACAGATATCCCTCAATCCATATTCCCCATCCAGATAGGCACAACATGGAAGAATTCTTTTTTTGTCTTTGAGAATGGCTTCTGCCATTTGAATGACCCCGGCAGAGGGGGCATAAAAAGCACTCCCCGTTTTCAGGAGGTTTACGATCTCCCCTCCCCCTTTTCGAGTTCGATCAACCAATTGATCAATCCTATCTTTTGGGAGAAGCTGGGAAAGGGGAATACCACTTACCGTCGTATATCTCGGGAGAGGAACCATTTCGTCTCCATGTCCTCCCAGCAACAAAGCCTGGATGTCTTCAACGGAGACTCCCAATTCCATAGCAATGAAGGCTCTGAATCTGGCCGTATCCAAGACACCCGCCATTCCCATGACCCTCTCTCTCGGGAAACCACTTCGTTTATAGGCTAAATAGGTCATGGTGTCCAAAGGGTTGGTGACCACAATAAGAACGGCTTGTGGAGATCTGGAAACCACTTCAGTGACTACCGATTCGACAATCTTTTTGTTGATCTCCAAGAGGTCCTCCCGGCTCATCCCGGGTTTTCTTGGAACCCCTGAAGTGATGATAACCACATCCGAATCCTTTGTTTCTTCATACCCATTTGTCCCGATAACCCTCGAATCAAATCCTTCAATAGGAGAAGCCTCAAAGAGATCGAGAGCCTTCCCTTGAGGAAGCCCTTCAATGATGTCCACTAAAACAATATCTCCCAGCTCTTTTTCAGCCGCCCAATGGGCTGCGGTGGCCCCTACAAATCCAGCCCCAATAATAGAAATCTTTTTTCGACCCATAACACCCTCCTTCTTTTAGAATAAGTTCTCTAATCCTTTATCATATAATCCACCTTAAAGGACGCCTCGTTTAAATATTTGGGTTCTACTTGATATCCTTTGAGATCATAACCACAGGTCTTTCGGATGACAAGCTCAGGCCTTAGGAATATTTCTTTTGGAGGCCCGGTTTCACTCCCTTCAATTCTCTTGACTAATAACTCCGTAGCGATCGCCCCCATTTCAAACTTTTTCTGGCCAATGGTCGATAAATCAATCCCTTTGATGCCTGAAAGTTCAATATCATTAAATCCAATAAGGGCTATATCTTCAGGCACTCTTACCCCTTCCTCAATGAGGGCCTGATACACTCCGATCGCCATATAATCATTCGTGGCAAAAATAGCACTCGGAGGATCAACCATTTGGAGAAATTTCTTCCCTCCTTGATATCCAGATTCTCTTAAGAAGTTTCCCTCCAAAAAATATTCTTCCCGTGGTTCAATCCCATAAGCCTTGAGTGCCCTTTTCCCGCCCTCCAGACGTTCGAACCCTACGGAGGACTCTGAGGAACCTCCGACCACGCCAATTCTTTGATGCCCTAACCGGATCAGATGCTCAACCGCCATATATCCGCCCAAAAGATTATCAACCCCCACATAATCGACCCTTTCTTTCACTTTAAGATGATAGGTTCGACGGTTTACGAGAATGATAGGGAATCCCTCATCCGCCAGTTCCATAATATTGGGATCACCGATATGGGCCGAGGTGAAGATAATCCCATCCACCCCTTTACTTCTGAGCATCTCGATGTATTGTTTTTCGGTAGAGAGATCATAATTGGTACTACAAAAAATAATATTATATCCCAATTCTCTGGCAGTCATTTCAATTCCCTGGGAGAGTTCGGTATAGAAGGGATTGGCAATGGTGGTGATGACGAGGCCTATGGTTTTGGTCCGCTTCATGACCAAACTTCGGGCAATGAAGTCGGGTCGATAGTTCAGCTGCCTGGCAATCGAAAGAATCCTCTCCTTTGTTTCAGGCCTGATTCGAGATTTATTATTTAACGCTCTTGATACGGTGGTATGAGAGACATTGGCCAATCGGGCAATGTCTTTAATATTGACCTTCTTTTTCATTTTTAAATTCGATGGATCGGTTATCCTCTGGATAATTCTGCTTTGGCCTTTGCGATGGCTTCATCCTCCCGTTTCACATCTTCAAGAGTCTTGGGTTTTAATTTTTCAGGAACTGGTTCCAGTCCGTATTTCCACTTTAAGAATTGCACCCCTGTCTGAGGGAAAATGGCACAAATCAGAACATCGTAGAGATCTTTGGCTAATCCCCTGGTCTCCTCTTTGACCTTTTCAAGCTCTGGCTCGATCAGGTCTGCAGGGCGGCAGGTAATGGGTTCCGTCCCTTTTTTGTATCCTTTTAAGACCAATTTTCGGATCTCCTCGGATATCGGAACAGGAGACCTTCCATAAAGACCATAGACATAATCTTGTGTCTCTTTGGAGACCATCTTATAGCGACCGAACAGGGTATTAAGGACGGCCTGGACCCCCACGATCTGGGAGGTCGGAGTGACGAGGGGAGGATATCCCAGATCCTTTCTCGTTTTAGGAAGTTCTTCATAGACCTCGTTGATCCGATGAAGGGCCTTCTGCTGCTTGAGCTGGCTGACCATGTTTGAAATCATTCCACCAGGAATCTGATGTCTGAGGACATTGGTATCAATAACCGACATCTTTGTCGTATCGAGGAAATCACGATATTTGGGTGCAATGGTTTCCAGATATTCTCCCAATTTCAATATCTTCTCAAGATTGAGCCCAGAATCCCATGGGGTTCCTTCTAAGGCTACGATGATGGGTTCTACTGCGGGTTGAGAGGAACGAAGGGCAAAAGGAGCCAAGGCCGTATCAATAATATCCACTCCTGCTTCGATCGCTTTAAGGTAAGTCATCGAAGCCATCCCACTGGTGTAATGGGTATGGAGTTGAATGGGAATCTTAATGGTCTCTTTTAAAGCCTTCACCAGTGCATAAGCGTCATAGGGAGCCAATAATCCAGCCATATCTTTAATACACAGGGAGTCTGCCCCCATATCCACTAAGATTTTTGCCTTTTCTAAATAATACTTTAAATTGTATACGGGTCCTCCCATTCTCCTTTCCGTTAAGGAGTAACAAATCGTTCCTTGAATATGTTTCCCACACCGTTTAATCACTTTAAAAGGAGTTTCAAAATTCCTTTCGTCGTTGACGGCATCGAAACATCGAAAAATATCGATCCCTACCTCAGCTGCCTTTTCAATGAAGGCCTCAGCGACATCGTCAGGATAGTTTCGATAGCCCACCAGATTTTGACCCCTCAGGAGCATCTGAAAGGGAGTTCGGGGCATGAGTTTTTTCAAAATTCTTACTCGCTCCCAGGGATCTTCGGCCAAAAATCGATGGGCCACATCAAAGGTTGCTCCTCCCCACATCTCTACCGAGTGGAATCCCACTTGATCTAACTCTTCAGCAATCGGGATCATATCTTCGGTTCTCATTCTCGTGGCCAGCGATGACTGATGACCATCCCTGAAAGTAGTATCAGTAATTTTTATTGGCCTCTTTGGGATTTTTTCCATTCCTTCCATTTTTTCACTCCTTTCAAAAATTATTTTCTACATTGAATGCGTTAACGTTAACATCAAATTAACACTAAATTAGACCCTTTGTCAAGAAAAAAAGAATTTTTGTTGATATTTAAATTCTTTTATTAATTCAATAAGTTAAAAATTATGAATTTATTTTAATGAAGAATCCCATTGGGATGGGTTCGTATTTTGAAAGGTCCTTCCCAGGGATGCTTGATTTCCTCTATAAACCTATCCCGGCAGCTTTTACAAAGCACTAACGTGAATTCTTCATAAACCTCTTTCTCCAATTCTTCAGGATTTGAACCTTCCACCTGCTCAAACAATTTTTTTAATTGTTCATCGAGGCCTTCTTTGGGTTCTATTAAATAACCATCAAAACCCGCGAAAACTTCGATATTCACGACATAGGAAAGACTTCCAGGTGGAAGTTCTTTACCGCATCGAAAACATCTCGCCTGACTTACTTCTTCCGATCCTTTATTTTTCATCTTCTTTTCCTTCCTTAAAGATGATATTTTTCTTTCCATTCTTTTAATTCTTCCAATGCCCGCTGACTGAATAGAATTCGTTTTCGGCGACCCCTCGCTTTCTCCCTCAGGGGAGGGAACAATCCAAAATTGATGTTCATAGGCTGAAAAGGAAAATTTTTATAATTGAGAATATAATGGAGTAATGCACCGATAGCAGTAGTGCGTGGAGGGAAGACAGGATCCCTTCCCTGAAGATGACGAAGTGCATTTATACCGGCTAAAAGTCCCATGGCTGTAGATTCTAAATACCCCTCAACTCCTATGATCTGGCCTGCCATATAGAGATGAGGTTGAGTTCTTAGTTGGAGGGATGGGAGCAAGAGTCGGGGAGAATCAATAAAAGTGTTGCGATGAATTGAACCCCATCGAACAAATTCAGCCTCTTCGAGACCAGGAATCATCCGAAAAATCCTCTTCTGTTCGCTCTGCTTCAAACGGGTCTGAAATCCTACGAGATTGTATAGGGTTCCGAACTCGTCTTCCTGCCTGAGTTGGACGACAGCAAAGGGTTGCCGCTTCGTTCTTGGATCAATGAGACCTACTGGACGGAGGGGACCAAAGGCCAGAGTATCTCTTCCTCGAATGGCGAGTTCTTCAATAGGAAGGCAACCTTCAAAGAGATATCTTTTTTCAAAATTCCTCAAATGAACCTTCTCGGCACGAATCAATTCATCTACAAATCGATAGTAAATCTCTTCATCCATTGGACAGTTGAGATAATCCTCCCCTCCCCTGCCGTATCTTGAAGCTCGAAATGTCTTTTCGAGGTTAATGGATTCATAAGTAACAATGGGTGAGATGGCATCATAGAAAAAAAGATTTTCATCCCCTGTCACCTTTTTGATTTCCACACTTAAGGCTTCAGATGTAAGAGGGCCTGTCGCAATGATTGTGACACGATCTCTGGGCAATGATCTGACTTCTTCTCGAATAATCTCGACTCCCTCAAGGTTTTCTATCATCTGGGTGATTTTCTTCGAAAATTGTTCCCTGTCTACAGCCAGTGATTCTCCTGCAGGAACTCGTGTCTCCCTTGCTATTTTTAAAATAAGAGAATCGAGAAGGCGAAGCTCTTCCTTTAAAATACCGGAGGCATTCTCAAGGGATTCTGATTTCAAGGAGTTACTACAGACCAGTTCCGCAAAGTAAGGGGATCGGTGAGCAGAGGAGTAAAGGGTGGGTTTCATCTCATAAAGAATGACTCGACCTCCCCTTTTGGCAATTTGCCAGGTTGCCTCACACCCCGCCAGACCTGCTCCTATGACCACAATCGATTCCATAAATTCTATTTTATTTCTTCTTCTCTTGATTTGCAAACCCTATGGGTCCCGTATTGATTTAAATAAAGGGTTGAGAAAGTGAAGGAACATGTTGATCCTATGGTGATTGGTGAAACAGAAGAGGTTTGGTCCCATTTAATAGAGGATTTTATGGAGAAACCTATCGATCTCAACCGATCCCGGAGGTGATCGATAAGATTCGACATCTTCCCCACCGATGAATGATGGGTAATGACGAGACCATGGATTCAATATCGCTTTACGAAGAAAAAGATTCTCCGAGGAAGACGCCGATATCGAAGGAGGTTAATCCGAAACCCGATAGCCGCAATCTTTATTGGGGCACCTTTTTGAAATTCCCGAGCGGGTTGGTTTCTCAACCAAAAAAGGAAAGTTACACTGGGGGCAACGTTCCGGAATGGGTTTATCCCATAGGGCAAAGGTACAGTGGGGATAATTGGTACAACTGTAGAAGACCTTCCCCTTTCGGCTCTTTCGCTCGACGATCATCCCGTCACAATTCTCCTGGGGACAAGCCACTCCGGTGGTCAGGGATTTGGTAAACGTGCAGGCAGGATAATTGGAACAGGCTAAAAATCTTCCAAACTTTCCATTTTTGATAACCATGGGACTTCCACATTGTTGACATCGGGTATCGGTCTCTTCCATTGATACCCCGGCTTCATTTAGATCTTTGGTATAACGACAATCAGGATATTTAGAGCAGGCCAGGAAATATCCTCTCCTGCCCCAGCGTCGGACCATCTTTGAGCCACACCGCTCACATTTCTCATCCGTTGGAATCACCTCAGCCTTCATATTTCTCATGGAGACCTTGGCCATCTCAAGATCCTTCCTGAAATGGGAATAAAATTCCCGAAGCGTTTCCACCCATCCTTTCTTCTCCTCCTCAATTTGATCTAAACTCTCCTCCATCTGAGCTGTAAACTCGACATCAAAAATCTCGGGAAAATGAACGACCAAAAGATCATTCACTACAAATCCTAATTCAGTGGGAACAAATCTTCCCTTCTCCAACCGTACATATCCTTTTTCTTTAATCGTGCTTAGGATAGTCGCATAGGTGGAGGGCCTTCCGATTCCCTTCTCCTCCAATTCCTTAATTAATGTCGCTTCTGAAAATCGATAGGGAGGTTGAGTAAAATGCTGTTTTGGAGTGAGGGCTAACAGGTCCAATACTTCACCCTCTGAAAGAGGGGGTAAGGATTCCTCTTTGTCCCCTTCGTGATTATCTTCACTCTCTACATAGAGGGCCATAAATCCCAAAAAGAGAGGGATAGAACCTGTGGCGCTAAAGAGGGCTTCACCTGATTGGATCTCCACCTGGGTTTGAAGAAAACGAGCTGGGACCATCTGGGAAGCCACAAACCGGTCCCAGATCAACTTATAAAGCTCAAATTGATCTTTGGTGAGATGGGGTCTAATCTTTTCTGGCTCAAGCTCCATCGAAGTTGGTCGGATGGCTTCGTGAGCCTCTTGCGCTCCCTTGCGACTCCGGTAGTGATTGGGTTTGGGGGGTAGATAGGTCTCTCCAAACTGCTTTTTGATCCATTCCCTCACATGATGGACTGCTTCCGTGGCGACCCGAACCGAATCTGTTCTCATATAGGTAATCAACCCCACCTGTCCCATCTTTCCGAGACTGACCCCTTCGTAAAGCTCCTGGGCAATCCTCATCGTCTTCTGGGCAGAAAAGTTGAGTTTCCGAAAGGCCTCCTGCTGTAGTCGACTGGTGATGAAAGGAGGAAGGGGGTGTCTTTCTCTCTCCTGTTGAATGATTTTGGTTACCCTAAATGGAAGGGATTCCAATGTCTTTTTGATGGCCATCGCTTCCGCTTCATTGGCAATCTTGACTTTCTTGCCCTTCCATTTCACCAATTTAGCATCGAAAGAGGTCGTGGAACCTTTCCCTCTAAGAGTCGCTGTGAGACTCCAGTATTCCTCGGGAACGAAACTCTGAATCTCCCGTTCTCTTTCGCAGATGATTCGGACGGCTACGGTCTGGACGCGTCCGGCACTCAGTCCTCGTCTCACTTTCTCCCAGAGGAGAGGACTCACCTGGTAGCCCACCAGTCGATCCAAGATTCTTCTGGCTTGCTGGGCCTCGTATTTGGAAGGCTGAAGTTTCCCCGGTTTCTGAAGAGCCTCGAGAACGGCTTTCTCTGTGATTTCGTGAAAAAGAACCCGATAGATATTCTTCCCTTTCTCTCCAATCTCTTCAGCGATATGCCAGGCAATAGCTTCCCCCTCTCGATCGGGGTCAGGACCCAGGTAAATCTCTTTGACCTCTCGACTGGCTTTTTTTAATTCCCGAATAATTTTGGCCTTCCCGGGGAGGATGACGTAATGGGGCTTAAAATCATCCTCAATGTCCACGCCCAATTCATTCTCTGGCAGGTCTTTGATATGCCCTACAGAAGCCTTGATGAGATATTCATTCCCTAAAAATTTTTGAAGCGTTTTCACTTTGGTAGGAGATTCGACGATCAGGAGTCCTTTCGGCATTTAAGAGTTTCCCTTTCCTCTTCACATCTTTTTGCTAAAACACTTTCCGGGCCACTGAACAATTAACCCTTTCAGCTCTAAATTTAATAAAAGAGATGAAACCTTTCCAGGGTCAAGACCACTCTCTCTTATGATCGTATCAATGGGTAGGGGATTCTCTCCCATTTGTCTATAAATTTGTTGTTCTTCCTGAGTGAGTTCTGGGCCTGGAGATTCGGTCTCCCCTACCCTCTCTTTTTCCCTCTTCCATTGAGGAAGAATCTCTTCCAGAATATCCTCGCTCGATTCAACCAATTTGGCGCCCTGTCTGATCAGAAGATGAGTCCCCCGGCTTCCCCTGGTTCCTATATTCCCGGGGACTGCAAAAACCTCTCTTCCTTGTTCTAAGGCGTAGTGAGCAGTAATCAAAGAACCGCTCTCCTCACTTGCTTCCACGACGACGACCCCGATGGAGAGGCCGCTGATAATTCGATTCCGTTTTGGGAAATGGCTGGCTTCCGGTGGAGAGCCCATAGGAAATTCACTGAGCACTGCTCCATGATCAATAATCCTCTTAAAGAGGCCTCGATTCTCTGAAGGGTAGACTCGGTCTACCCCGCAGCCTAAGACCGCAATCGTTCTTCCTTCAGCGGAAAGAGCGCCCAGATGAGCCACTGAGTCAATTCCCCTTGCCATCCCACTGATGATCGTTATTCCTTGAGAGGCTAACTCCTGACTGATCTTTTCAGTCACCCATCTCCCATAGGGTGAGGTTTTCCGACTCCCAACAATTGCAACAGCCAGCTCGTCCTCCTTTTTCAAGTCCCCTCGCATATACAGAATGGGGGGAGGATCATAGATTTCTTTGAGACGTTGGGGATAAATTTCGTTATTCAAGGTGATAATTTTTCCTCCGATTTCTTTCAATAACGAAAGTTCTCGATCTACTTTATGATCAGGAGGCCCTTTCCGAATCTCATAGGCCACCTTTTCACCTAATCCTTCAATCCTTAGTAAGTCTTTCAAAGAAGCCTGAAAAACAGCCTCCGGGGTTTTAAATTGGTCCAAAAGTCTTTTGATGAGAACACTTCCTAATCCAGGAATAAGATTTAGTGCAACCCAATAAAAGGTATCATTAGTCATCGAAGCAATCTTGATAAAAATTATTTATAACCTAAATTGGGCGATTTTTCGTCATTCATTGAATCAAATATACTGGATTCCTGCTTCCGCAGGAATGACAACTACCAATCAATAAATGAAAACGTCATTCCCGTGAAAACGGGAATCCAGAAGGGTTATCTTTAAATAAT
>CALIBK010000127.1 GCA_938045955.1 uncultured bacterium
TATGCCATGGGATGGACCCAGCATACCGTCGGAGTTCAGAATATTCGGGCGATGTCCATTATTCAGACCCTTCTCGGGAATATGGGGATTGCTGGAGGTGGAGTCAATGCCCTTCGAGGAGAATCCAACGTTCAAGGTGCAACAGACCATGCTTTACTCTATCATATTCTCCCTGGCTATTTACCCGTCCCCAGGGCACCATTGCAAACCCTCGCCGATTACAATAAGACCACTCCCACTACCAATGATCCAAGGAGTGTGAACTGGTGGAGACATCGTCCAAAATATGTCGTTAGCTTCTTAAAATCAATGTTTGGGGATAAGGCAACCAAAGAGAATGATTTTGGATATTCCTGGTTACCTAAACTTGACCCCGGTCAGGATGCCTCCTGGCTCAATCTCTTTGACGAGATGTATAAAGGGACTTTTACGGGCTTCTTTGCCTGGGGAATGAATCCAGCCTGCTCCAGTGCCAATGCCGGCAAAGTTCGCCAGGCACTGGCAAAACTTGACTGGATGGTCAATGTCAATCTCTTTGATAACGAGACAGCGGAGTTCTGGAGAGGGCCTGGAATGGATCCCAAAAAAGTGAAGACGGAGGTCTTCCAGCTTCCCTGTGCTGCCTTCTTAGAGAAAGAGGGGAGCATCACGAACAGTGGTCGCTGGATGCAGTGGCGCTATAAAGCTGCCAATCCTCCTGGAGAGGCCAGACCTGATAGTGAAATCATATATGAGTTATTCAAAAAGGTGCGGGCCCTCTATGAGAAGGAGAAGGGAGCATTTCCAGAACCCATTTTGAATTTGAAGTGGGATTATGAGACCAGTGGTCATTTCGATATCCACAAAGTGGCTAAAGAGATTAATGGTTATGATCTGACTACAGGGAAGCTGGTTCCCAGTTTTGTGGCATTAAAGGATGATGGGACAACCTCCTGCGGAAACTGGCTCTTTTCCGCAAGTTACACGGAGGCGGGCAATATGGCTGCTCGTCGAGGGAAATCTGATCCCACGGGTTTGGGACTCTATCCTGAGTGGACATGGTGCTGGCCGCTCAATCGAAGGATTATCTATAACCGTGCTTCGGTAGATCTTGAAGGGAATCCTCGAGATCCCAAACGACCTCTTCTCAGATGGGACCCTGTGGCTAAAAAATGGATCGGGGATGTGCCTGATAACGCAGTCCCACCGATGGGGACAGATGGAGCCTATCCATTTATCATGAAACCAGATGGGGTTGCCTCCATCTTTGGGCCAGGGCTTGCAGACGGACCTTTCCCGGAACATTACGAGCCTCTTGAATGTCCGATTGAGAAGAATCTCCTGTCGAGCCAGAGGATCAATCCTGTCATTAAGATCTTCGAAGGAGGACCTGATACATTTGCTACCTGTGATCCAAAATATCCTTTTGTCTGTACCACTTATAGGGTCACAGAACACTGGCAAACAGGAGTCCTGAGCCGGTGGTTACCCTGGTTGATTGAGGCTGAACCTCAGGTCTTCTGTGAGATGAGTCATGAGCTTGCCAAATTGAGAGGGATTAAAAACGGGGATCGTGTTCTTGTCGAAACCCCTCGAGGTAAGGTAGAGGCTGTGGCTATTGTCACCTCCCGATTGAAACCCTTCAACATTGCTGGTCAGACGGTACACTTGATTGGACTCCCGTGGCATTTTGGTTGGCTTCATCCAAAGGATGGGGGAGAGAGTGCAAATCTCCTCAGTCCAACCATTGGAGATCCCAATACGATGATTCCTGAAACCAAGGCATTTATGGCCAATGTGAGAAAACTGGCTCCGTCGCCAGCAAGAAAACCAGCTAAAAGTTAAAGGAGGTGACTAAAATGGCGGATAAATCCTTTTTTATAGATACAACCAAATGCACAGCCTGCAGGGGATGCCAGATCGCCTGCAAGCAGTGGAATAGAAATCCTGCAACGAAAACCATTCAGAGAGGAACCCATCAGAACCCCTCTGACCTTTCGGCTTCTACTTTCAAACTGGTGAGGTTTAGTGAAGTGGAAGAACCCGGGGGTGAGCTTCGGTGGTATTTCTTCCCTGATCAGTGTCGTCACTGTATGGCTCCCCCCTGTAAAGAGGTTGCGGATACCAAGGTCAAGGGAGCGATTATACAGGACGAGGCCACAGGGGCGGTTGTTTTCAATCCTAAGGTTAAGGTGAAACCTGAGGATTTCAAAGAAATACGTTCGGCCTGTCCCTATGATATTCCACGAATCTCCGGGACAGGGATAATGGCGAAGTGTACAATGTGTATCGATCGGATCAAGGAAGGGATGCTCCCTGCCTGTGTGAAGACCTGCCCCACCGGAGCGATGAGTTTTGGAGATCGGAAGGAGATTCTGGAGAAGGCTAGCGGGCGATTGGAGGAAGTCAAAAAGAAGTACAAAGATGCGATGCTTGCAAATCCCGAGGATGTTCGAACGATCTATCTTCTTGTCGATGATCCGAAGAAGTACCATAAATATGCGGTGGCGGAAAATACCATTGGGATCACCCGCAAGTTCGCTCTTAGAAGACTCCTTAAGCCTCTCAAAGAGCTCTCATTAATGGGTTAGGTTTTGGAAAATAGGTTTCTAAAAACGGGCTTGTTTTAAGGAAAAAGCCCCAAAACAAGCCCGTTTTTTTATTTAGGAGATTTTAATTGGAAAAGATAAAAGAACGAATCGAACAGATTCTGAAGAAGAGACCAGGGTATAAGGAGATCCTGAACTTTTACCTCAAGATCAAAGAGGAGCAGGAAAAGTCCAGATCCCATCTTCACCTTAGCCCCATTTCCCTGAAAAAAGAATGGAGAGAGCTATTAAAACGAGAAGGTTTCTCTTTGATCGAAAAGAAGGATTTTCCTGTAGATACTGAGGCATCGATCAAGCTTTTTCACTCTCTCTGCGAAGTGGCTCGGGGAGCAAACCCTCGCCTCGCAGAACAGACACAATTGATCCAGGAGGCGGTTCAACAGAATAGATTAAATCTGGAAGAGATTTTAAAAGGAAAAGTAAAAGAGGACAAAAGAGTCAAAGAGTTAGGCCTGGACCAGAAGGTTTTTTCTTTTTTGATCTATCAGAGTATAAAACCTTCCCTCGAGGAAGGTGTAAAGGATCTTCGAAAAGAGCTGGAAGGAGAGAATTGGTCTAAAGGATACTGTCCTCTATGTGGCGACCTTCCTTCTCTGGCCCTATTGAAAGGAGAAGGAGGGAAGAGATATCTCCGATGCTCATACTGTGGGGCGGAGTGGAGGGTCGATCGACTTTTCTGTCCCTTCTGCGGAAACAGGGAGGAAGGATCCCTTCAATATTTTTGTGGTGAAGGAGAAGAAGCTTATCGAATTGATATCTGTGAGAAGTGTCACCATTATCTTAAAACCCTGGATACCAGAGTGATGGAGATTATTGACCCTGAACTCGAGGACATTGCAACTCTCCACCTGGATCTGATAGCTTCACAAAAAGGCTACAAACGTCCTGTTCCTCATCTCTGGAACCCTTAAATAATAAGTGAGGGAGAAATAGGAAAACAATGTATTTGAATTTACGCCAGGTTTTCTTCCTCTACCCCATTCTTTTCTTTTTAGTCTTAATTGCCTGTAAGCATATCCCTGAGAGAGGACCACAACCCCTCGAAGGGTTTTTTGAAAAAGTCACGACCCTGGTTACTGCTACCGTTCGAACCTACCTTCGAGGAGATCTATCGAAACAGAGGCTCCTTGAGGAAAACCTTTTCATCTTTAAGAAAATGTCCAATCTTGATGAATTCACCTCGGAGATAAAGAAGATCGATTCCCTTAAAGATCTTGGGTCTCTCATTGAAACGGATATCCTTTTTGAACTCCAGAAATCAGAACACCATAAAGAGAGGATCGAGTTTAATTCTCAGGATTTTCAACGCCAACTTATTTTATCAATCACCATGGGAATGAGAAGAGCTCTGGAACAGCTTAAAGAAAGGAACGATGCCAATCAAAAGGGCTTTAGTTTTAAGTGGTGGGGGAGCCAAGGGAGCCTTTACGGTCGGTGCCTTAAAGTATCTGATGGTTGAGATGGGGATGCGTTTTGATCTCGTCATCGGGACGAGCACGGGTGCCCTCATCGCTCCTCTGATAGCGATTCAGGATATTGCCAATCTTATTCACTTCTACGAGAATGTGGAACAGGAGGATATCCTCGTCGGGCGACCTGACCTCCTTGCCTTCCTTTTTTCCGACGCCCTGAATGATTCAGGACCCCTGGAGAGACTCATTGATCGTTTCTTCGGGGATGAGAAGCGTTACCAGAGACTCCTTCGATCTCAAACAGAAGTATTCGTAACGGTCCTCAATATGCAAACCGGGAAGGTAGAATATGGGAATCCCCACCAGGACCCAAAACCAGTCTTTCTCAGGAAGATCCTTGCTTCCGCTTCTGTGCCTGTGATGATGCCTCCTGTAAAAATTGGAGCAAACCAGTATGTGGACGGAGGGGTGAAGGAGATTGCCCCTTTGAGCAAGGCGATCGAGGAAGGAGCAACCCATATCCTTTCCATTATCCTTTCTCCGGATGTCGATCGTCGGAAGCCAGTGGAGAATGAATTCAAGAGTTCCATGGAGATTTTAAGGAGGACTCTGGATCTTCTTACCGATGAGATCGTGGATAATGATTTAAAAGTGGCTACCCTTTATACGGATGCTATCCATTATATTGGAGAAATTAAAAAGAGAATGAAGGAGAAGCTTGGATTGACATCGGCCGAGATGAGAAGGGTTTTTTTCGGAATCAAACATCCTTTCAGAGGGAAGAGGGTGGTTCATCTTACCACGATCCGTCCAGAGGAGGAACTCATGGTCTCTTCTCTTGAATTTCACCCTGATCAGATGAGAGAGATGGTCGATCAAGGATACCGTCGGGCAAAAGAGATAATGGGTCAGGGTCTAATTCCTCACTGAAAAGGGGAATCCGCTAACTTGTTTTGAAAGATAGATTAAGGTATAAATAATTTCAGAGATGATTGATCTTATTCTTCTTCACCCTCCCGCCTTTTATGACTTTCGAAAAAGACCTGGAGTCTATGGCCCTATCAGTGATGTTGTTCCCTCCACTCCGGTCTTTGAGATGTATCCCATTGGATTTGCCAGCCTCTCTGAATATCTCGAAAGACATGGCCTGAAGGTCAGGATCATTAATGTGGCTATGAAGATGCTTAAAGATGAAAGATTCAATGTGGAGAGGTTGATTCAAAAGAATAAGGCTTTGGCCTTCGGTCTTGATCTTCACTGGATGGCTCATGTCCAGGGCGCTCTCGCATTAGCAGAGATGATCAAAAAGTATCATCCCCATACCCCTGTGATCTTAGGGGGACTCTCGGCCACTTATTATCATGAAGAGATTCTCAGGGAGTATCCCTTTGTCGATTTCGTGATGAGAGGAGATTCCACCGAGAAACCACTTCTTGAACTCCTGCAGAGTATCAAAAACGGAGGAGGCTTCGAGAGGATTCCAAATCTTACCTACCGGGACGGAGGAAATGGGATCAGGGCTAACCCCCTTACCTATGTTCCCGAAGATCTGAATGAGATTGCGATTGATTATCGACACATCATGAAGAAGGTTTTGAGGTATGCCGATCCGGTTGGCTATCAACCCTTTGTCGATTGGTATACCTATCCGGTGACGGCAGTCTTCACCTGTCGAGGGTGTATCTATAATTGCAAAACCTGTGGAGGGTCTTCTACGACTTTTCGAACCATGGCCAATCGCCCGAAACCGGCCTTCCGGGATCCAAAGCGATTAGCACAGGATATCTTTGATGTCTCGAGCCATCTCAATGCTCCCATCATGGTGATCGGGGATATTTTCCAACCGGGGGAGGAGTACGGGTTTTCCTTCCTCGAAGCATTGAAGAAGAGGAGGATCAAGAATCATATAGCCTTCGAGTTTTTCATCCCGCCCAGTCGAAGACAATTGGAAAGGATTGCAGAGTCAGTCCTCAATTTCAATTTTGAGATCTCTCCGGAGTCCCATGATGAGGAGGTTCGAAGGGCCTTTGGTCGCCCCTATAACAACGACTCCTTAGAAAGAATGATTGCTGATTCGATTGAGCTTGGCTGCAAACGAATTGACCTCTTCTTTATGATTGGACTTCCAAAACAGACTTATGACTCAGTGATGGGTACCGTGGACTACTGCCGATCCCTTCTCGAACGATTCCAGCCCTATCGGCGACTCTACCCGTTTATTTCTCCCCTTGCCCCTTTTTTAGATCCCGGAAGCATGGTGTTCGAAAATCCCGAGAGGTATGGATACCGCCTTCTTTATCGGACAGTCGAGGAACATCGAAGGGCACTTCTTTCCCCAAGCTGGAAATATATCCTGAACTACGAGACGGAATGGATGGACCGGGAGGGGATTGTCGCGAGTACCTATGAGGCGGGGAGGCGGTTGAATCGGCTTAAGGCGGAATATGGGCTGATTGATCGAAAGACAGCAGAGGCTGTTGAAAAAAGAATCGAAATGGCCCTTCAGGTCATAAAGGAGATCGATGCGATCATGGCTCTCCCTGATTCCCGAGAAAGAGAGGAAGCTCTTTCAGAGATGATCAGAAGGCCTCTCCCCCTTGAGACTTACAGTATGTCCACTGTATGTGAGAAGAAAGAATTGGAATGGCCCACTCACCTTATCCGGATGAACCTTTTTAAGATTCTTAAGACCCTTTTCAGCCGGAGGAAACCAGAGAGAGGCTCATGACGAAATCCCTTCGAAAAGAGATTCTTCGTAAGATTCCAAGTGTTGAGGAGATTCTCTCCCGGAAAGAGAGCCTCGATCTTCTGAAACTTTACCCCCGATCCGCGCTTTTGGAGGCGATTCGAAGGGGATTGGGAAGGGTACGCGAAGCGATCCTCCGGGAGGAGGACCTCTCGAGGTTTGATGACCAATTCTTTTCGATGGATCGTCTTTTTCCCTTTATCCAGAAAGAACTTGACCTTTTAGTAAGGCCAAAACTTCGTCGTGTGATCAATGCGACCGGGGTCGTCATTCATACCAACTTAGGCAGGGCACCCCTCCATCCCCGAGCACTCCAACATCTCGTGGAGATCTCCAAGACCTATTCGAATCTTGAGTATGATCTTACACTCGGAGAACGAGGAGATCGCTATACTCATGTGGAAGAGCTTCTCTGTCGACTTTCAGGAGCAGAATCGGCGATGGTCGTCAATAACAATGCGGGGGCTGTACTCCTCTGCCTGAACACCCTGGCCGAAGGAAAGGAGGTCATCATTTCAAGGGGGGAACTGGTGGAGATTGGAGGGGCCTTCCGCGTTCCCGATGTGATGAGGCGAAGTGGAGCGATTCTTAAAGAGGTAGGAACGACCAACCGGACCTATCTCCGGGATTATCAAAGGGCGATCGGTCCGGAGACGGCCTTGCTCCTGAAGGTCCATACGAGCAATTTCAGGATCATGGGTTTTACATCCGCGGTCACCCTTTCGGAACTTGTCCAGTTGGGAAGGGAGTATCGGCTTCCTGTGATGGAGGATCTTGGGAGCGGCTGTTTCGTCGATCTCAGCCAGTATGGACTGGAGAAAGAACCTACTGTCCAGGAGGCGATCGAAACCGGAGCGGATGTGATCTGTTTTAGCGGGGATAAACTCTTAGGAGGTCCTCAGGCTGGAATTATTTTAGGGAAAAAAGAGATATTGGATAAAATTAAGGTGAATCCCCTCACCCGGGCCCTACGGATCGATAAACTCACCCTGGGGGCTCTTGAATCCACTCTTTTCCTCTATCAGGACGAAAAGAAGGCGATGGAAGAGGTTCCAACCTTGCGAATGTTAGGGTTGAGTCTGAAGAGCCTGAAGAGAAGAGGGAGACGCCTTTTAAGGAGAATCTCTGAGTCTCTTGAAGATAAGGCCGTAATCCTTCTTCGAGAGGATCTCTCCCAGGTCGGAGGGGGAGCTCTCCCCTTACAGTCGTTACCAACGATTGTCCTCTCTATCAAACCTCTCCATTTCTCTGTCAATGCCCTGGAGGAGAGGTTACGTCAGGAGGATCCCCCCATCATTTCCCGGATCAGTAAAGAGGAACTCCTCCTCGATATGAGGACCATCTTCGATGAGGATATTCCCCTTCTCGCACAGGGACTTCAAAAAGCCTTTCTTGCTCTTGATGAGAAGGCCAGGCCCTCGTCTTAAAGCTTTCCTATTCCACCCCCTGTGATGCAGACTCGATTATTCATACACCTTTTCTTCTTCTCCTTCAAGGTCTCCTGCATCAATCTCCACATCCCTTGATTCGCCAATCTTTTCTAAAACCTCTTTATAGTATTCATGCTGGATAAGGAGGTCCATGATCTCATTGGTGCCCGTCCAGATCATCTGGAGTCTGGCATCCCTGAAGAATCGTTCAATGGGATAGACATTGGTATATCCAATACCTCCCATGATCTGCATTGAATGATTCACGACGTCCCATAGCATCTCCGTTGAGACCTTCTTTGCCTCTGAAACGAGTCTCCTTGAGTCAAGCCCCTGATCCACATGCCTTGCCGTCACATAGACAAGGCTCCGTGCAGCATCAAGTTTAGCAATCGAGTCGGCGATTTTGAAACTCACTGCTTCAAACCTTCGAATCTTTTCTCCAAATGCCTTTCTCCGGTCACTATAACGGGCGGCAACCTCTAAACAACATCGGGCCATGCCAAGGGCTCCTGCCGCAGTGGTCAGTCGTTCCGGAATCATCATGCGATTGAAGACGAGGGCTCCTCCATGTTCAGGACCAACAAGATTCTCTTTCGGGACCCTGGTATCGCGAAAGTAGAGACGACCCGTTCCTCCGCCACGGGAACCTAAGAGACCATAAACGTGTTTCACCTCCACACCCATCTCCCTTTCAACAATAAAACAAGAGAGGGATTTGTGGGGCTCAGCCTCTGGTGCAGTCTTAGCATAGACCAGAAAGTAGTCCGCTCCTTCTGCTCCCACCACGAAACGTTTCTGGCCATTGAGGATATAGTGATCCCCATCCCTTCTGGCAATGGTGGTCGCCCCAAAAAAATCTGATCCGCCACGAGGTTCTGTCAGGGCTTCTGCACAGCAGAGTTTCCCCTCCAGGGTAGGCTTTAAATACTTCTCCTTCTGCTCAGGGGTTCCAAAATGATGGATCGCTTCACCAACGATGCTTACCAGAGAGTAAAGGCAGGTCATTCCGGAGCCCAGAACTCCAATTTCTTCGATCGCTGCCACTTCCCCTGTCCATTTCATCCCCCTTCCACCCCATTGCTTCGAAAACCGAAGGCCAAGGAGGTTCTCCTCTGCCAGACTTTTCATGAACCCTTTCGGGTACTTTACCTGATCCTGATCCATTGCCCGAATCAGTGAACTCGGGACCTTCTCCCTGACGAACCTTCTCACCTCTTGCTGTAACTTCACCTCTTCTTCTGTCAGAAGTATCTCAAACATGCCATTTCCTCCTCCGAAAAAGAATCCTTTATGATGGGTGGTCTCGATATGATGATTTGCCTAAGTTATTTTATCCTCTTCCCTATCCCCATGTTCTTTGATCCACGATCTTTTTCGCTCCTTCCTCAATCGTTCCTTGCGAAACAAATTCGATTTTGTCCGGCCTTAATCGACAACTCTCCTGAATACCTCTCTCCAAGGCCTGGAGCAATCCTTCTTGATCAATCCCCTCTTTTAGCTCCATCCTGATCATCCATTCATCACGATATCCCGAACGGGAGACCTGAATCTGAAACCTTGATATCCCGGGAAATCTTTGAATGACTTCTTCAACCTGTTTGTAATGGATAAACATCCCCCTGACCTTTACGGCATCCCCTACTCTCCCTATGATGCGGGTAAGTCGGTAAGACTTCCTCCCGCATGGACAGGGCTGGTCGGTAAAACTTGAAAGATCTCCTGTGGCAAAGCGAATCAATGGATAGGTTTTATCAAAGAGGGTGACCACCACTTCTCCAATCTCTCCCGGGCCTAAAGAGTTTCCTGTCATTGGATCGACGAGTTCAATGAGGAGGCCTTTTGGAAAATGGAATCCAGATCTCTCCTCACACTCATAACCAAGAATTCCAAGGATAGCTGAACCATAGGTATCAGCCACCTTGATCCCATAATCTTCTTCGAACGCTCTTCGCATCGTGGGGGGAAGAATCTCTGCGCTACAAAGGGCACAGCGTAAAGAAAAATCTTTTCGAAACTGGAAACCCATCTCTTCTGCCCTCTTGATTAAGGTCATAAGAAAACTTGGTGTTCCCACATATCCCGTAACTTTTAAGTCTTTTAAAATCTTCACTTGAAGATCGGTCATCCCTACCCCGGCAGGGATCACGGTGACACCTAAAAGACGAAGGGCTTGATCCACCCACAATCCGGCGGGGACCATATGGTACGAGAAACTGTTTATTACCCGATCCCCTTTCCCGAGGCCAAAGACGGATAATGCTTCTTTAGCAGCTTTAGCGAAGTCTCCTATTCGGATAGGCTCATAGAGAGGGCCTGGTGATACAAAAATCCTTTCCACCTTTTCAATCGGAATCGTGAGAAATCCTCCAAACGGAGGATTCTCTTTTTGGAGTAAAATCATCTCGCTCTGAGAGGTAATAGGGATCTTATCTAAGTCTTTCACCGTTTTTATTGCCGAGGGCTTCACCCCTGCCCGGTCCATCTTTGCCCTGAAGGCAGGGGCATGCCGATAGGCGTAGCGTACAATATCAGCCAGTTTCTTGTTTAAATCCTTTTCCTGTTCCAATTTTTTCATGTCTCCTCGGGACCCATTCTTACTTGTCATTTTTCTCTTTTTCAAGATAACCACCTCTTCCTTCTTCGATAATGTTTTACCTCTCGATAACTCTTCCTTTTGCCCATTTGGCTGAGTCCAAGATAAAATTCCTTGATATCTTCATTTTCCTTCAATTTTTGGGAAGGCCCATCGAGGACAATCCGTCCATTCTCCATGATATATCCATACTCAGAGGTAGAGAGGGCAATTTTTGCATTCTGCTCTACCAGAAGAATGGATGTCCTCTCCTCCCTGTTAATCTTCTTAATAATTTCAAAGATTTCTTTCACCAGAAGGGGAGAAAGCCCGAGAGAGGGTTCATCGAGTAGCATCACCTTGGGACGGGACATGAGTGCCCGACCCATGACCAGCATCTGTCTCTCCCCTCCGGAGAGATAGCCGCTCACCTGCCCTCTCAAATCCCTAAGCCTCGGGAAATACCCATACACCGATTCCATATCCCTATGGATGGTTTCCTTATCTTTTCGTGCATAGGCCCCCACTCGGAGGTTTTCTTCAACGGTGAGATGTTCGAACAGGCGGCGGCCCTCCATGACCTGAACAATTCCCATCTGGACGATCTCCTCCGGCACCTTTCCCTCAATCCTCACTCCATTGAATTCAATGCTTCCATCCGTGACTTTACCTAACTCTGTAGAGAGGACTCCGGAGATCGCCTTCAGAGTCGTCGTTTTACCGGCGCCATTGGCACCCAACAAAGAGACAATCCTTCCCTCTGGTACTTCAAGGGAGACTCCCCTGAGAACCAGGATGACGTCACTATAAATGACTTCGATATTATTTAGTCGAAGCATCGCTGAATGCTACCCACAAACTCCAAAAGTTCAATCCATTTATTTTTTCGGTTCAGGCTTCACAAACTCGATGGTCGTAATCGCTACGGCTCCGGAGTCTGCCCCGGAGGCTTTAATGGTATAGACACCTGGAGGAATCGGATTGAGCGTCTTTGGATCTGGAGTAAGAAGCGGTGTCCATCCCACTCGGAAGAGGGTATTCAATTTAGCCGTGACCGGGACCTCTCCTTTAAAATTACCCGACTCATCAGCCTCCCCATAGGCAATCCCTACATCCTCACCGGGTTTCACTCCTTTCATTTCTACCCCTGGGGGAAGAACCATCTCCACCACCACCATCTCTCTGGGTTTCCATCCTGTCCCTGTAAATACAATCGGAACCTTCAGGATAGCAGGAAAGGCCAACTCTACTTTTTCTGGAGTAACGGAAACCGTAGGTCTTGGTTTCGGAGGCGGGAATAGAGTGCTGCAACTTGAAATAGAGAGACCCAATATGAAAAGACAAAAAACAACCAATAACTTTTTATAGGAGTTCATCGGTTTTCTCCCTCCTTTCACTTTAAAATTTATGTAGGGATACGGCATCTGGAACCTTTATCCAATCCGAGATGGGTACCACATTTCCGGATCGGACCTGATAAAATTTAACCTCCAGACTTCCCCTTCGTGATGTTGGACTGTAGGCACAGGGACCTTGAAGCCCCGCCCTCTCCACACCTGTTAGTTTCTGATAGGTCTGATAGATTACCTCACCATCCAGTTTTCGATATCCCACCTCTTTTAATGCTATCCTTAATGCAGCTTCAAAAGTCATTGCCCAGGACATGCCAATCGTATAGACCTCATTCATGTCTTCAAGTTTTCCACGGCCATACTTTGTCCAGAGTTTTGCAAGAGGATGTCTCCTGGCCTCCTCCCCTCGGAGATAGTATGAAACGATCACCACCCCTTCCAGGGCCTCTGGATGGAGCCTTGTTCCGAGAGAGGTCGGTCCCCAATAGTCGCAAATGAATTGGATGGTTTTGGTCAGGCCCAATTTGTGAGCATCTCTGATCACATTGGTCGGGGTAGGATCCACCTGGGTTGCCGAGATATCTGGAAGCAAGAGAAAAAGGGGATGATCAGGTGGTGCAGTCTGATAATTATGTCTCGGACCCAAACAGAGATGCTCTGCAGTCATCTCTCCA
>CALIBK010000128.1 GCA_938045955.1 uncultured bacterium
TCTACTTTCATTACTTTTTTACCACTCAAACCCTCTCTTTAAAATCTCTCAAACAACATATTCCTCCACCAACACTACGATCCTTCTCGTGGATAGAAAATATTCCTAAAAAGGAGACCCAAAAGTGATAGACGGTCAGGAAATCACGTATTTGACTTTTATGAAAAAAATCATATAATTAATCATTTAAATTCATTCATGAAAGGAGGGGGAAAATGGATGCCTGGCATCAGAATCAAAGAGAACGAATCCTTCGAAAATGCGCTTCGCCGATTCAAGAAGCAGGTGGAAAAAACAGGAATCTTTTCTGAAATTCGAAAAAGGGAACATTATGAGAAGCCCAGTGTAAAACGAAAACGAAAGGCCTTAGCCGCGAAGAAAAGGGCAATGAAACGGCTTCGGAAGATGATGGAGAGGAGTTGAGATGGGTTTAGAAGAGAGAATCCTTGAGGCAATGAAAGAAGCAATGAAGACCAATGATAAGGTTCGGCTCTCCGCAGTTCGAATGATTCGTTCTTCTATAAAAAATAGAGAAATTGAGCTCAGAAAGAAGCTTGAAGATGAAGAGATCATCCGAGTGATCCAGGGAATGATCAGAAAGAGTGAGGAGGCTATCGAACAGTTTCGCTTGGGAGGAAGAACCGATCTGGTAGAGAAAGAAACAAGGGAGATTGAGATTCTAAAATCTTTCTTGCCTCAACCCCTTGGGCAGGAGGAATTGGTCAGGATGATAGATGAAACTATACAAGAAATCAAAGCCACTTCCCTGAAGGATCTCGGGAAGGTGATGAGGTTAATCATGCCCAAAATCGGGGGGAGAGCCGATGGGAAATTGGTCAATCAATTGGTGAAAGAGAGGCTTTCCCCATAATTTTCTTTCAAACCATTCAATTGGGGTCAACTCCCTTTCAGGATCTATGGATGATCGTTCCCTAAGGGCATTAGAATTTTATTCCGTTTTAAATCTATTAAGTTCTTTTTCTATCTCCCCTCTCGGGGAAAAGAAGGCAAAGGCCCTTAGACCCCTCCCGGACCAAGAGATCATTGAGACCCACCTGAACGAAGTTACAGAATTTCAGAAAGTCTTAAAGGAAGGGAAAGATCCTCCTCTTCGAGGATTAAGAGATATCGAGTCCATCCTCAAGAGATTAGAGGTAGAGGGCTCGGTCCTTCAAGCCCAAGAAATCCTGGAACTTGAAGACCAGATTAACCGATGCCGGGAATTGAAAAGATTCTTCTTGAAATCAGATCTCCACGCCCCTCTCCTTAAAGAAAAGAGTCAACGATTTTCTGATCTCAGATCCCTCGAAATGGAGATCCTCCACAGCCTCGATCCTAAAGGGGAGGTGTTGGATCGGGCGAGTCCCCTTCTGTCCGAGATCAGACACCGTCTGAATAAAGTGAGAGAGAAAGTGAAAGGGATTCTGGAGGCCCTTTTCCGACAAGAGGAATTGAGGCCAATCTTTCAAGAGCCCCTTATCACCCTTCGAAACGGAAGGTACGTAGTTCTCCTTAAATCAGAATTTAAGCACCGCTTGGAAGGCATCATTCATGACCAATCCCACAGCCAGAAGAGTCTTTTCTTTGAACCCCTTTCTGTGGTTTCTCTAAATAATGAAATCTCCACCCTCCTTGCGGAAGAGAAAGAGGAAGAGTATCGGATTTTAAAGAATCTTTCAGAGAGGCTAAGAGCCAAACTCTCTTCTTTCCGGAACGACTTTGAACTCTTAAGTGAATTAGATCTCCTTTATGCGATGGCACGCTTTTCGCTCCACCTCAAGGGCACCAAACCTAAATTCAATCGAAAGGGAAGGATCGATTTGAAAAAGGCGAGGAATCCTCTCCTGGTCTTTCAGAATGATAAGAAAGTCGTTCCCATTGATCTACGGTTGGAAGAGAATCAAAAAATTCTTGTGATCAGTGGTGCCAATGCCGGGGGAAAGACCGTTGCCCTTAAAACCCTCGGCCTTCTGATCTTAATGGCCCAGTCAGGGCTCCCTATCCCGGTGGAAGAAGGCAGCGAAATGCCAATTTTTGAAGAAGTCTTCGCAGTGATCGGCGATGAACAGAGTGTGGAAGGAAACCTGAGCACCTTTTCGGCTCACCTCCTTCATGTCGATCATGTCTTAAAACGCTCGGGCCCCCGGAGTCTGGTCCTTTTAGATGAATTAGGGGTGGGAACCAATGCAACCGAAGGATGTGCTCTGGCCATGGGGTTCTTAGATCGGTTCAGAGAAAAAGGCGCCTCGGTCGTGGTGACCACCCACTTTGAAGGTCTAAAAGCTTATGGATATCTCCATCCTGAGGTCCAGAATGTGAAGGTTGATTTTAATGAGGAGACAATGGAACCGCAATACACCCTTTCTTATGGAGCTTCAGGGACGAGCAATGCCTTCATTGTAGCCGAGAGATTGGGAATCTCCCCGGAGGTGCTTGAAAGAGCAAAGATCCACCGTGAGGAAGGGGAAGAAAAAATCTCTCGGGTCCTTCAGATCCTTGAAAAATTAAAATCAGAGGCAGAGGAAGAGAGACTTAAGCTCCAGGAGATGAAGGAAGAGGTGGAAGATCATCGGAAACGTTTGAGAGAAAGCCTCGATCGAATCAAGAAGAAACGGGAAGAGATTCTTCTGCAAGCCGAAATGAAGGCAAGGAGATTAACCCAAACCATGGAGGAAGAATTAAAGAGATGGTTAAAGGAACAAAAAGAGAAAATACCCCCGATCTCCATTCCAAGAAGGGAGATTCGTGAAATAAGAGAAAGATACTTTCCTCCGACGAAAAAGAAAAGTCCATTGGAGAGCCCCGCGGATCTGAAGAGTGGAGACCGTGTCTGGATTGAGAGCCTCAAAAAAGAGGGAATTCTCTTGAAAACCTTCGAACAGCAGGATCGGGCAGAGGTGTTGCTGGATCAAGTGAGAGGAGTGGTCTCCCTTTCCGATCTTAAAAGGATTGAAAGACAAAAAGAAGAAAAATCACCCCAGGAAGTGGAAATCACGTCGTTCTTCGAAAAAAAGAGCATAGAAGTTCCTTCCCAATTAAATGTGATCGGGCTGACCGTCGAGGATGCCCTCTCCGTGGTAGACAAATTTATTGATCAGGCCCTGTGCTATGGATTGGAGAAGGTTCAGATTATTCACGGAATCGGATCTGGGAAACTCCGGATGGCCATCGGAAAGTTTCTTGAATCCCATCAAGGAGTAAAACAGTTTTCCCCGGGGGATCTGACCAAAGGGGGTCAGGGCGTGACAGTGGTGGAATTGAGGTGAGCGAACTTGGCCAATAGGGTTTTTCAGGAAGATATCGTTTCGGAGGTTCGACACCGAGCAAGTATTCTCGAAGTGGTCTCCGAGTATGTGAATTTAAAAAAGGCTGGAAAGAATTATAAAGGGCTTTGTCCCTTCCATTCAGAAAAGACTCCTTCCTTTATGGTCAATGAGGAGAAGCAGATCTTTCACTGCTTCGGATGTGGCGAAGGAGGGGATGTGTTTACCTTCCTGATGAAGATCGGGCAATTGACATTTCCTCAGGCTCTCGAGGCACTGGCCAGACGCTATGGAGTAAAGCTCACCCGAAGGGAAGCCTCAAAAACTCAGAAAGAGGAGATGGCAAGGCGGGAGCTCCTCTTTCAAATCAATCAAATGGCTTCTGAATATTATCATCGCCTTCTCACCCAAAAGAAGGAGGGGGAGAAAGGGAGAAAATACCTTGCTCAGAGAGGAATTTCTGAAGAGATCATTCAACATTACCGTTTGGGTTATGCGAGTGAGCGGTGGGAGGGTCTGGTGGAGTACCTATTAGAAAAAAAGATGCCTCTTGAACGAGCCTGGCAGTTAGGTCTCATCTTCCCTAAAAAGAAACAGGAGAATGCGAATCAAAAAAAGGGATGGTATGATGCCTTTCGAAATCGAATTATCTTCCCCATCTTCGATCTCCATGAACGGGTGGTGGGCTTTGGAGGAAGGTTGATTGGGGAAGGTTTGCCTAAATATATTAACTCCTCCGAATCTGAGATCTACCATAAAGGAGAGATTCTTTATGGCCTTCCTGAGGCTAAACGATACATTTCGGAGAAAGATTGTGTTATAATTGTAGAAGGTTATTTCGATCTGTTAACCCTCCATCAATTTGGTTTGAAAAACAGTGTAGCGACTCTTGGCACAGCTCTGACCCCGAATCACCTCTATCTCTTGAAAAGATATACGAAGAATATTATTCTTCTGTTCGATCCAGATCAAGCAGGAACCCAGGCCGCCTTACGAACCTTACCTCTTTTTTTAGAAGAAGGGTTGGTGCCAAAGGTAGTGGGTCTCCCCCACGGGGAGGACCCGGATACGTTTATAAGAAAAGGAAAGGTGAGCACCTTTGAAAAAATGCTCGTAGAGGCTCCTCCTCTGATAGAGTTCTTCCTTCACCGATTGTTTAAGGTTTACGACCCCACCTCCATTGATGGAAAAGTAAAGATTGCAGAGGAAGGGTTGAAGCTGATTCAAAAAATCCCGGAAAAGATTCGAAGAGACTTCTATCTAAAACTCCTGGCCGAGAGACTGGAAGTCAGTGAATCGACTCTCCATGAGATCATTTCCTCCTTATCCAAAAATCGAACAGGAACCTCCACTCCTATATCCCAGCTCCCTCCTATGGAGCAAGTTCCAAGGGCAGAAGAGATGCTCATCCGTCTTCTCATCCATCATCCAGAATTGATCCCTATGGTTTCAAAAGAAGGGATCCTTCATGAATTCGAGAACCCCCTTCTAAAAAGATTAGGGTTGGCCCTGGAGGATATCTATAGAGAAAACGAACGGATGGATCTCCCTGAGGTCCTGGGCAGGATGGAGAAGGATCTTTCGGAGAGACTCCGAAAGTATGTTTTTGAAGAAGTTGGGATCGAAAGGAATCAACTGGAAAAAGTCTTAAAAGACTGCGTCCAGAAAATCCATCAAAGAAAGCTCAAGAGAGAAGGGAAGGCACTTCTAAAAAGGATTCAGGAGATGGAGAAAAAACAGGAGGCAGAGGGACTCGAGGCCCTTCTCTTCAGACGCCAAGAAATGGCCAAGAGGGAAAGAAGCCTTCAAAAATAAACCGGTGACCAAAACAGGGGGAGGGAATGGGAAAGGATATAAAAAGAATAGAAGAAGAGATGATTCCTCTCGGAGAGGAGAAGGGGTTTATGGCTCTCGAAGAGATGGAGGAGATCCCTCCAGAGGATATCGTTTCCTCTGACCACATCGATGATGTCTTGATGATGTTTGACGAAATGGATTTCGAGGGGGTAGACGATCTGGAGAGGCTGAGGATGGATGAGGAAGGAATCTTTGAGAAGGAGGAAGAGGAGGAATTGGAGGTCGAAGGATACCCCCGGGCGACCGACCCTGTTCGAATGTACCTCCGGGAGATGGGTTCAGTCTCGCTTCTGACCCGTGAGGGAGAGGTGGAGATCGCAAAAAGGATTGAAGAGGGTAAAAGAGAGGTACTCAGTGTCGTTCTGAATTGCCCGATGGCGGTGAAAGAGATTCTCAACTTAGGGAATGCCATTAAGGAGGGAAAGATTCATATCCGAGAGGTAACCAATGAGCTTGACGAAGAGGAGTCCAATGCAGAAGAGGAACAGATTCAAAAGAAACGAGTCTTGGATTTGATTGATCGGATTCGAAAGGCGGAGAGAAGAATTCGGATCTTGAAGGGAAGGCCGGGGTCAAAGAAAAAGCTTCACCTTCAGGTGAAAAAGAGAGAGGAAGAAATCATTGAACTTCTGAAACAGATTAATTTAAGAGATACCCAGATTTATAAAATTGTACAGAAAATGAAACAAATGCTCAACCGGATAGAGAAGGCTGAGAATGAGATCAGGAGATGGGAAGAACGGATAGGAATGTCTATCAAAGAAGCTCGAATGCTCCTCCAGAAATTAAAACGGAAGAGGCTGGGAGAGAAGGCTTTGATTATCCACAGGGGGCTAAGTCGCTCAGATCTCCAGGAGATGACCCGTTCGGTGAAGATCGCCCAAAGGAAGATCAGTAAGGTGGAAACCGAGTGTGGGCTCCCCACCCCAAGGCTCAGAGCAGCGGTCCAGGCCATTAGCCTGGGGGAAACAAAGACGAGGGAGGCCAAGGGAGAACTCATTAAAGCCAACCTGAGATTGGTCGTCTCGATTGCCAAAAAATACACGAATCGAGGACTCCAATTTCTCGATTTAATCCAGGAAGGAAATATCGGCCTGATGAAAGCCGTGGATAAATTTGAATACCAAAGGGGGTATAAATTCAGTACCTATGCGACTTGGTGGATCCGTCAAGCCATTACCCGGGCGATTGCCGACCAAGCCCGAACCATTCGAATTCCCGTGCATATGATCGAGACGATCAACAAACTGATTCGTACTTCAAGAATCCTCGTGCAAGAGATTGGAAGAGAACCCACTCCTGAAGAGATTGCTGAAAGGATGGAGATTCCTATTGAAAAGGTCCGAAAGGTTCTGAAGATAGCTAAAGAACCCATCTCCCTGGAGACCCCGATTGGTGAAGAAGAAGACAGCCATTTGGGAGATTTTATAGAAGATAAATCAACCCTTTCCCCGATGGATGCCGTCATCAATGCCAATCTCTATGATCAAACCCGAAAGGTCCTCTCGACCCTCACTCCCAGGGAGGAGAAAGTCTTAAGGATGCGTTTTGGAATTGATGAAAAGTATGATCATACGCTGGAGGAGGTCGGTCAGGAGTTTGATGTGACCCGAGAAAGAATCAGACAGATCGAAGCCAAAGCCCTTCGAAAGCTTAGACATCCAAGCCGGGCCAGACAATTAAGAAGTTTTATTGAAAATTAAAAAGGCGCTCTTCCCGTCAGAAAAATCTCAAAGAGAGGTTGACACCTCCTGGAAATAAACTATAATAAATAAGGATCATACTAAGAGGGCCCATAGCTCAGTTTGGTAGAGCCACCGGCTCATAACCGGAAGGTCCCTGGTTCGAACCCAGGTGGGCCCATGATTAAAAGGAGGGGAAATCAATTCAACTCCTTGAAAAGAGAAAGAATTTTTGATTTTTTGAACTCAAGAAGAGTGTACCCTCCGGTACACTCTTCTTTTTTCGGTCAAGTCCATAGGGAAAAGGAGGTTGTCCTTGAAAGAACAATTAGAGCTTCTTTGGGAACTCCAGAAAATTGATCTCGATTTGAAACAGATTAAGGAAGAAAGGGATCGGTTTCCCAAAGAGATGAAAAAACTGGAGGAGAAGCAGAATCTTGAAAAGGAACGATTTCAAAAGGAAAAAGAGAAACTCGAATCCTTAGAGAAGGAACGTAGAAAGAAGGAGCGAGATCTTCTGATGGAGCAGGATAAGATTAAAAAGGCTGAAGGGAAGATGTCCGAGGTAAAAACCAACAAAGAATATCAAGCCCTCCTTACAGAGATTGAAACGATTAAGGAATCGGCCGGACGGATCGAAGAGGAGATTCTGATGGTGCTCGAAGAGATTGATGAGACCAAAAAACATCTGATGAAAAAAGAAAAGGAGATGAAGGCCAATCTCGAAAAGATCGAGGCAGAAAGAAAAAGGATTGAAGAAAGACTTGCGGAGGGAGAGAGGGCCTGGAAGGAAAAAATGGAGAGGAAGGATGTTCTTTCTAAACAGATCGACTCTTCTCTAATTAAACTTTACAACACCCTGAAAGAGAAGAGGCAGGGGATCGGAATTGTGAGTGTGAAGAAGGAGACCTGTCAGGGTTGTTTTGTCCATGTTCCGCCCCAGATGTTTATTGAGGTCCAGAAGACCAATTCATTGATCCGGTGTCCTAACTGTAATCGGATTCTTTATTTCGAAGGGGATGGAGAGAAGGGGTAAGGGTTGGAGAAACATAAACCCGTGGGAAACGACTCCGAACTCATTCTCTATATTGATGGGGCTTCAAGAGGAAATCCGGGCCAGGCTGGAGCCGGCATCTCCATCAGGGATCCAAGAGGAGAGAGGGTGGTTGAGGTGAGTCGGTATCTCGGCCATCGAACGAACAACGAAGCGGAATATGAAGCTCTTCTCATGGGGTTAAAGGAAGCCAAACAAATAGGAGCGAACATCCTCCGAATCTATACGGATTCGGAACTGATTGAAAAACAGGTCAAAGGGATTTATCGTGTAAAGGAGATTCGATTAAAGAGACTTTATCAAAAGGTGCTGAAACTCATGGGGGAATTCTCGAGGGTTGAAATAGAGGCCATTCCAAGGGAAGAAAATAAGGAGGCAGATCTCTTAGCGAATCGAGCGATCGAGAGGAGACTCTTTAGCGAAACCAAAAAAAGGAGGGAATCGAAGAGGGCTGGATGATCGCTCTTCTTCACTCAAAGGATGGGTGAAGGAGGGAGGAAAGTCCGAGCTCCGCAGGGCAAGGTGGTCCGTAACACGGACTGTTCCATCTCGTAAGGGATGGAATAAGGAAAGTGCCACAGAAAAGATACCGTCCCGCTTTGGTGGGATAAGGGTGAAAAGGCGAGGTAAGAGCTCACCCCTATTCTGAGCGATCAGAATAGGTTGGCAAACCCCACCTGGAGCAAGACCAAATAGGTCCCGTTCTTCTGCGAGGGCAGAAGGAAGAATGGCCCGTTCAACTCCATTGCCTCTCGAATGGAGACGGGACGGGTTGGTCGCTCGAGGTCCTGAGTAATCAGGACCCAAGATAAATGATCATCACCCTCGATGAGGGGACAGAACTCGGCTTATAGGCCCCTTCGATTTCCTCCAGAAAATAGAGGGGATATGAAAAAAGAAAGAACCCCGGAGGGAAGAAGAAGACGAAATGAGTTAATCCTCATAGGCATCCTTTCTGTCCTGATCATTGGGCTCACGGCCATCGAAATGAAGATCCCTCAGGTTCAGGCCTGGATTCCTATAGGGAACAATATCATCCTCTTCAGTCTGATCAATATCAACATCATCCTCCTCCTCCTTCTGATCTTTCTCGTCATTCGAAATCTGGTAAAACTGATTTTAGAGAGGAGGCAGAAGGTCCTTGGATCCAAACTGAGAACGAAACTGGTAGTGGCATTTATTATCCTTTCCCTTGTCCCCACCTTTCTTCTCTTCTTCGTGGCTGCAGGATTTATCACCAATAGTGTTGAGCATTGGTTTAAAGCTCAGGTGGAAGAGTCCCTTCAGGGTTCCCTCGAAGTGGCCCAGACCTATTATCGAGATTTTGCAAAGATCACCGTGTCTTCTGCTCGGGAGGTGAGTGAGCATCTCAAAGGGAGACCCCTGGAGAAGAAAAATGGAAAGGTCCTCAAAGAGTTTCTGGAGAGAAAGAGGAAGGAGTATGACCTGAGTCGTTTGAAAGTTTTTTTAAAAGAAGAAGGGGAGACATTTGAAGTGGAGGAAGAGACCCTAAAATCGATTTCCTTTTTGCTTCCCAAAGACCTCTTGGAGATCGGGTTTTCAGGTAAAGAGGCTTCAAGAATCCTCCCAGTCGGGGAAGGGGAAATGATTACGGGAATCGCTCCAATTCTCTCTTCCCAGGATAGAGAGAAGGTCATAGGGGTGGTGGCCGCAGCTCATTTTATTCCAAAGAGTTTGGCAGGAAAGATGCGAGGGATCTCCCAGGCCTTCGTGGACTATAAGCAATTGAAGATTTTGAAAAAACCGATCAAATTCAGCTATATGATTGCACTCCTCCTGGTGACCCTTCTCATCGTCTTTTCGGCCATCTGGTTTGGGATCCGCTTAGCCAAAGACATTACGGTTCCTATTAAAGAATTGGCCGAAGCGACCCACCGGATTGCCAATGGAGAACTGAACTTTCGGATTCGGATGAAGGCGGCTGACGAGATTGGAATGCTGGTCCAATCTTTCAATCAGATGACCGAAGATCTTCAGGTCAGTCGCATTGAGCTGGAACAAAGAAGAAAATATATGGAGATCGTTCTGAAGAATGTGGCCGCTGGAGTCCTTTCGATCGATGATAAGGGAAGGATTACAACCCTGAACACTTCTGGAGAACAGATTTTGGGAGTGAAGGCCGAAGCGGTTTTGAATCGAAGATACGATGAAGTGTTGGAAAAAGAGTATGTGGCCCGTCTCGAGGAATTACTCAATGAAATAAGATCTGATCATAAGGAATCGATTGAAAAACAAGTGATTGTCCATGCAGGGGGAAAGTCCCTCTCCCTGATGGTCAATCTGGCGACCTTGAAGGATGAAGAGGGAAACCCGTTGGGGTTTGTCGTGGTCTTTGATGATCTGACGGAATTGATCAAAGCTCAGAAAGTAGCCGCCTGGAGGGAGGTGGCACGACGAATTGCCCACGAGATCAAAAACCCCTTAACGCCCATTCAACTCTCCGCCCAGCGGCTTAGAAAACGCTATCTGGAAAGGCTTCAGCCCGATGGAGTCGTATTTGATGAATGTACCCGAACCATTGTAAAACAGGTCGAAGAACTGAGGGACATGGTCAATGAATTCTCCAGTTTTGCACGGATGCCTGCACCTAACCCAACTCCCAATCATCTGAACGAGATTATCCAGGAGGCCCTTGTCCTTTTTAAAGAGGCCCATAAGGAGGTAAACTTCCAGTTCATTCCGGATGACCTCCCGGTGATGAATCTGGATCGGGATCAGATGAAACGGGTGATGATCAACCTGATTAAAAATAGTCTTGCCGCCATTGACTCGGAAGGAGAAATCAAAATCCGAACCCGCTACGATCCCAAACATCAGGTGGTTCAGCTTGAGGTAAGTGATAATGGATGTGGAATCCCTAATGAAGATAAAGGGCGGCTCTTCGAGCCTTACTTTTCTACCAAAAAAGGTGGAACCGGGCTGGGGCTCACCATTGTCAATGCGATTATTTCTGATCATCATGGAACCATTCAGGTCCAGGACAATCAACCCAGAGGGACGACCTTCCTGATCGAATTACCTCTTCGCACCTGATGTCTTCCCAATCCCAGGGATGAATACCTCTTAAGCTTAAGGGAAGGAAGAAAACTAATCCATTTGATTTAGAAATCTATTTTAGGTAAAATAGATTTATGGGATATGGGAGAGAAACTCATTTGCCAGAACAAAAAAGCCTGGCACGACTATTTTATTGAAGATCGCTATGAGGCTGGAATCTCCCTTCTGGGATCAGAAGTCAAGTCCCTTAGAATGGGGAAGGTGAGTCTGGGAGATAGTTATGCGAAGATTAAGAATGGCGAAATTTTTCTTGTGGATGCTCATATCAGCCCTTATCCTTATGCGAATCAGTTTAATCATGACCCGCTCAGGCCAAGAAAACTTCTGCTTCACAAAAGGGAGATTCGGCGTCTGACGGGAAAGGTTCAAGAAAAAGGATTTACCCTGATTCCCCTTCGCCTCTATTTTTCGGACGGGAAGGTGAAGGTGGAATTGGGATTGGCCAAAGGAAAGAAGCAATACGATAAGCGAGAGGTACTGAAACGAAAAGCCATTGAAAGAGAGATGGAAAGGGGGCGAAAAGGGTTCGACGGGGATCGTTGACATCGGGGTCGCATACCGAGGTCCCATTGGCTCGTAAAACAAATGGGGTTTAAACATAATCGCAGCCAACTACGATTATGCTCTGGCTGCCTAAGCGCGGCCAGCGTCCCTTCCATCTTCTCCTGTAGGATGGAAACGGGATGTCAGACATACAGGATAGCTCCTTTCTGAAGCTTATAGGAAAGGGGTGAACCTTCATAAGCTAATCCTTCCGAAATCCTGCCTGTGGGAGTTTGGAAGGATGAATCAAAAACACAGGCTAAGTATGTAGGGGCCCTGTTGGAAGGTTCCCGGACGCGGGTTCGATTCCCGCCGCCTCCACCATTTTTATTTTCAACCAAATCCACCATCCTCTACCCCTCCCACTTGTCCTCCCACCCTTCTCTATAAAGAGCATAGGAAGTCCAATTGAGCCTCCCTCTCGCAAATTGACACAGGTCCCTAAAATTTATCTCAGCTCTTTCCAAAGAACCGAATGAAAGGGAGGAGCCTTTTTCATCTGAAAAAGGGAGAAAGACAGCAGTGACGGAAAAGGAGAAAAACATTAAATCTTTCTAAAAATCAATAGATTAGCAAATATTAGATAAAGAAGCGAAATAAAATAATCACTCAACAGGCACATACAAAAAACCAGTTTTTCAGAAAAATTTAGGATTTTGTTGACAAACTACTTTAGAGGTCTAAAATAAAAATAAACAATCAATTTGGATCAAGATGGACGATGTTAGATACTAAAACCCAATGAAACCCGAAGAAAAAGCCAGGCAACAGATAGACCAACTTCTTGAACAGGCAGGGTGGAAAGTTCAGGATTATCGTGAATTAAATCTCGGTGCTTCACTGGGTGTTGCCGTACGGGAGTTTCCTCTTATATCCGGCACTGCTGATTATTTGCTTTTTGTAGATAGAACACCTGTTGGAGTTGTTGGGGCAAAACACTAGGGATCCACTTTAAGCAGAGTGGCCGAGGAGATGTTAAAATACATCACAAAAAAGCACAATGGGCGAAAAAGCATCAACCATTAAATCTCTTTTATTTTGAAGAATTGGATTCACAAGAAAATGCTTTGCTTCACAAAGAGAATTAATAAAACTATTGGAAAGAATAAAAAAAGAAATTCAATTAGACAAAAATCCAAAAGGAAAAAATGAAATACAATCAGGACATTCATCACAGACGATCAGTAAGGTTGACGGGCTATAATTATTCTCAAGTAGGAGCGTATTTTATAATGATATGCACCCATAACAATAAATGTTTATTTGGGGAAATTGCAGATGGCAAAATGCAATTAAATGACGCAGGAAAGATGGTCGAAAAATGGTATTTTGAATTGATGAATAAATTTCCAGACATCCGATGCGGCGAACATGTTGTCATGCCCAACCATTTCCATTATATCATACACAATTAGGGGCAGACCTACGTGTCTGGCCTAATGAAACGGGCGAACACATAGGTTCGTCCCTACGGAATGTTATTCGTTGGTTTAAAACGATGACGACAAATGAATATATCCGTCATGTTAAATATGATGGATGGAAACCTTTTGACAGTAAATTGTGGCAACGCAATTATTATGAACACATCATTCGAAATGAAAAAGAATTAAATCGAATTCGTGAATACATTTTAAATAACCCATTAAAATGGGAACTGGACGAAGAATATGTTTCAAAAAAATATTGACAGGAGAAAAATTAATGGCAAAAGAACCAGAGGAGTGGTTGAGACAGGCTGATTACGATATCGAAACGGCAGAATTTATGTTCAACGGTGGAAGATATTTTTACGCTGTTTTTATGTGCCATCTTTCCATTGAGAAGGCGCTAAAAGGCCTTTATCAAAAAAGAGTACAGGAGACACCGCCTAAAATACATAATCTCATTTATTTGTTGAATAAAATTGGCATAAAACCTGAAGAATCTATTGGAAAGTTTATCGTAAAACTCAATGAAGTAAGTGTTGTAACAAGGTATCCTGAGGAATTAGGTAAGCTGCAAAAGGATTTTACACAGATGGTAGCAAAGGATATCCTTAAAAGCAGCAAGGAGGCTTTAGAATGGATAAAAAAGCAGTATTAAATATATTGTCAACTTTTAGAAAAGCTTTAGAAGACAAAGGTATTAGGATAAATAAAATGATACTCTATGGTTCTTATGCCTTAAACACCTATAAAGAAGGAAGCGATATTGATGTTGTAGTTATATCTGAGGATTTTAACAGTAAAAATTATTGGGAAAGAATCGATATCCTTTCAGAGGCAATTTATGAAGTATTTGAACCGATTGAAGCAATTGCATTAACTCCAGAGGAATGGGAAAAAGGAGCTTCAGATATTGTGGAATACTCAAAATCAGGAGAAGTGGTGTATCCAATGTGAGATTGTTAAATAGAATGAAGTTTGAGGAGGTCTGAATTAAATGGCAGGGGTTAAAGCAAATGTCCTTTTCTTCGATAGGAAGCCAGCCAGCGAAAAGCCATGGACAGAAAAACTCTGGGTTTATGATTTGAGAACCAATATGCACTTTACTCTTAAAACAAACCCATTACGATATGAACACTTACAAGATTTTATCCAATGCTACAACCCAGAGAATCGGTTTGATAGAAAAGAGACTGAGCGGTTTAAAGCTTTTACCTATGATGAATTGATGCAGAGAGATAAGGTGAGCCTCGATATATTCTGGCTCAAGGACGAAAGCCTTGAGGACTATGAGAGTTCAGGAGACTGAGCTGATAATGGGAGAAATTTCTTTTTTTGAGGAGTTAAGAGGAAATTGTTTTTTTTCGATATTGATGAACAATTTATTAATACCCTAAATTGAGCGATTCTTAGGATTATTTAAAGATAAACCCCTTCTGGATTCCCGTTTTCACGGGAATGACGTTTTCATTCATCGGGTGGCAGTCGTCATTCCTGCGGAAGCAGGAATCCAGTATCTTTGATTCAATGAATGACGAAAAATCGCTCAATTTAGGTAATACGTAAAGGTTCCGGATAAAAGAGCTATTATCAATAGAGATACAGGGCAATAAACCAGCAACAGTTAATAGACTTCTTGCAACACTCAAACATATGTTTCCAAAGGCCGTAGAATGGGGGATGGTAGAAGAAGAAACACTTAAACGGGTACTTGAAAATAATTGGAGCCCACGGACGGATTTGAACCGCCAACCCGCTGATTACAAATCAGCCGCTCTACCGTTGAGCTACGTGGGCCCCTCGAGGTTTTATCCACGGGGTTCTGATGAAGATGTTCGTAGTTTGAATGAATAATCCATTAAAAACAAAAACCATTATAGTATAAGAATGAAGGGTGATCAAGTCAAACTCTAAAGTTCAACAGATTTTTACCTCTTCCTATCTTCAATGACTTTTTCTAAAAGCCTGATCGCCTCCTGGGAAGGATTGAAGATCTTGTTTCGCTGGAGATCCTTTTTTTAGAATAAGCCTTAGAAAAGTAACTCCCCAAAATGATCAAAAAGATTCCAAAAACGATCATTAAATGATTTCTGAACATCGTTTTCCCTTTTCAGGGGCGCCTTTATTGACCTCTCTTTACAATAATGTTGCCTGTGAAGGATAAAAAGATTATTTGGGCCCGAAGATCAACAGGATTATGGTCCATGCAAAGAGGATGGTTAAGAATAGGTAGAATTGTTTTAATAACTTGGACTCCATCGGACTCCCTCCGGTACAAAATTTAAGGTGGTTTGCGTTTTTTTGCAATATGAGGTATGAAAAATTGATTAATCTTTAACGAAAGGATTATGAGAAATCTTTATTTAGATTTCAAGAACCTAAATTGAGCGATTCTTGGTATTATTTAAAGATAACCACTCTGGATTCCCGTTTTCACGGGAATGACGTTTTCATTCATCGGGTGGCAGTCGTCATTCCTGCGGAAGCAGGAATCCAGTATATTTGATTCAATTAAT
>CALIBK010000129.1 GCA_938045955.1 uncultured bacterium
TTATTTAAAGATAACCACTCTGGATTCCCGTTTTCACGGGAATGACGTTTTCATTCATCGGGTGGCAGTCGTCATTCCTGCGGAAGCAGGAATCCAGTATATTTGATTCAATTAATGGTGAAAAATCGCTCAATTTAGGTGTTTGTTAATTAAAAAGGAGGAAATCCTTGATTGAAGAGAAAATAAAGGATGCCACAAAAATTTTGAATCTCTTGCGATCCATGTCAGATTATAAGCCCCATTTTGAAATCATCGGAAATTACAGGCTTATTGATGATGGGATACGGCCCGAGGCAACGATCATGATCCGAGCCAACGGAAAGGAGATGCACGAAGCTGAAACGGGAGTCGGTCCCGTCGATGCTCTGGCAAGGGTGTTAAAGAAGTCGCTCATTTCCCTTTTTCCGGAAGTGGATCGAATCCAGTTAATCGACTTTAGTTCCCGCATCTTTGATCCTGGGGCAGGGACTGCTGCCGGTGTAGAGGTGGAGATTCTGTTCAGTAACGGCACAGAGGCATGGAGAGTAAGGGCCTTTTCTGAGAATATCTGCAAGGCATCATTTATGGCTCTGGTAGATGGCTTTGAATATGGAATATATATTTCAAGGTCTTCTGGTTCAAAAACTCCTCCAGGCCTAACACTTTAAATCTTCCAAGAAGGAGGTGGGGAAGCACCGTAAATTAATAAAAAGAAGGAGAGAGGTAAGACCCTAAAGCGTTTTTAAACTAAACAGGAGGTGAGGCCATGAATGCTGTGTTAGTTCTAATTATTGGATTCATCATATTTATTATTGGTTACAGAGTCTATGCAAAATATGTCGATACTCGAATTGTTAAGGCGGATCCAAAAAAAGCCACTCCCGCTAAACTATATATGGATGGCGTGGAATTTATGCCGACCAGTAAGAATATCCTTTTTGGATATCAATTCAAATCCATTGCCGGGGCAGGGCCCGTCCTTGGGCCAATTATCGCGCTACAGTGGGGATGGTTACCTGCTTTGATCTGGATCCTTCTCGGAACATTATTTATTGGTTGGGTTCAGGATTATTCCAGTGCCATGGCGGCCATGAGGCATGAAGGAGCCTCTATGGGAGGACTGAGCCATAAATTGATTTCTCCAAGGGCCAGAATTATCCTCCTTGCCTTTCTTTATTTCTATCTTCTTCTCATCGCAGGTGCATTTGGTGCTGTGGTAGTCAATACGGCGATTGGACTGAAAGGGTCTCCAATGGCATGGCTTTTTATGACAGGGAGCGGGATTCTTGCAGGCCAGATGATCTATCGATGGAAGAAGGATATTATCCTTACTACAGTGGTAACCGTAGTCATTACGTTATTCGGAATATGGGTAGGAACGGTCGCTCCCTCGAATGTGATTATTGGAGATACCCTTGCCAACAGCAGAGTTTTATGGGGAATTCTCACCTTTGTCTTCTGTTATTTTGCGGCAGTCTTGCCCATCTGGAGATTCGCTCTTCCCATTAATTACGTTGCCTCCTATGTAGTCTTATTAGGACTTTTCTTTGGAATTATCGGTGTATTTGTACTTCATCCCAATTTGACCCTCCCTGCTTATACCTCTTTTACGATTAAGATCGGACCGATTTGGCCTATCATGTTCGTGACCATTGCTTGTGGGGCTATTTCAGGATGGCATAGTCTGGTTTCAAGTGCAGGAACGGCACGCCAGTTAGAATACGAGACGGATGCCCGTCCGGTAGGGGGTGGGGTAATGTTTGTGGAGATGATGCTTGCCCTGTTTGCATTGATCACCGCAGGGGCTGTATTTTCTTCCTCCTCAGAGTACGCCGCAGCATTAGTAAAAGGGCCTGCGGGAGTCTTTGCTGCAGGGGTGGGAAAATTTCTGAACGCCATAGGTCTTCCCCTAAAGATTGGAACAACCTATGGAAGCGTGATGATGATTTTCCTTGCAGTCACCATCTTACAATTAGTCATTCGATTCATGAAGATTGCAACCTCCGAATTGTTAGGGGATGTGAGTCCCGTATTCAAAAATGCCCATGTTGGAACTTTCATTGCCAGCCTCCTTGGGATCCTTCTTGTATTTACCGGTTGGTGGCAATATTTATGGGTGCTCTTCGGAGGAGCGAACCAATTAATGGCCTCTTTGGCATTGATGTTAATCACTGCCTGGTTAATGTCTGAAGGGAAGAACTCGCTTTGGGCTCTTCTTCCGATGATCTTTATGTTAGTGACTACCATCGCAGCTCTCCTTTACACCTCTTATGGGCTGCTCGTAAAAGTGTTTACAGGTGCCGTCAAAGGAGAAGCCCTCATCGGAAATACGATCATGGGTTTCGTTGGATTTTTCCTTGTCATCGCAGCGCTGGTCTTAGCTGTGGAGGGGGTAAAGGCTTTTAAACGTTACCAGGCAATAAGGGTTCAACCTGCAACTGTTAAGGCTTAGAAAAAGAGGAAAATGGTTTAATTAAGAAAAGGGAAGGGGCTTGATTTACCTGAGTACTTCTGTTAGAAAAAATGAAGGGATCAAGCCCCATTATCATTTTCGTAGGAGAATCGTTATGGCAGGTGAAAAAAAGAAAAAAGGCGGATTTTTACAGGGTGTAAAAGAGTTCGTTTATGGGGTCGCCGCTCATGATTCTGCACGGTTTGCTTTGAAGACAAGGGCGAGCATGGAACACCTCTTTATCCTCATTACGATGGGAGATATGTTGGGAGTTCCCATCCTACCACCCTACTATTCTTTAAGACTGTTGCCCTATGTCGTCCCCCAGATCTCCACCTGGAAGCGAAGAATGTTGAGAGAAAAAGATTTAACCGATGCACTGGCATAACCTTATAAATTCGAAGCACGAAATCCGAAATTCGAACCGATTTCAAATTACCAAAATACCAAGAGAAACCCAATTTTGATCATTTGAATATTTCAGAGATTCTGATCTGTTTCGGATTTCGAGTTTCGATATCCGTATTTTTATTTTGAGGGGGTGATTCCCATTTCATTATCAGATATTTTTGAGAAGTATCCGGATCGGCGATACATCATGTTCGGGGGAAAGGGAGGTTTGGGGAAAACGACCTTCTCTGCAGCGACAGCTTATTATTTAGCCAAGAAAGGAAAGAAGGTTCTGGTCTTTTCGGTGGATCCTCAGGCTTCTCTCACCGATATCTTTGAACGAGATATCTTTGGAAAAGGACCCACGGAGATTATTCCGAATCTCTATGCTCAGGAGATCGATGCAGACCGTCGGGTAAAGGAGTATCAGCAGGAGATTCGCCAAAAGATCCTCGATATGTACGGGATGGAGAAGATTCCGGATGAGATCGAAAGTTATATTCAGGCTGCTGCGGCTGAGCCGGCCATGGAAGAGAGTGCCATTTTTGATGAGGTCGTGGATATCGTTGTAAAAGGGGGGTATGATTACTATATTTACGATTTAGTCCCCCTCGGCCATGCCCTATATTACCTGAGTATGGCATCGGTGTATGATGCCTGGATTGATAAGATTACGGGTCTCAGGGAGCAGATGAGAGAATATGATCAGGTCGCTGCCGTCATCCGGCGAGAGAAGGAACTGGAAGAGGATGCCATTCTTAAGGAACTTCTTTATATCAAAGAGAGAATCAATAAGTCTTCAAGCATTTTAACGGATAAGCAGAAGACCGCTTTCTTTTTTGTCCTTACAGCAGAAGAGATGGTCATTAAAGACACTTTAAAGGCAGCCGAGCTTTTTGCCAAATTTGATGTTCCATTGAGTGGATATATCGTGAATCGTGTTCTTCCGTCTGATCTAAAATTCAAAAATATCCCGGAATATTTGAGAAATCGTCTCGAGATGCAGGAGCATTACCTGAAAGTCATTGAGACCACTTTTGGAAAACAGATCTTGGCCTCAGTGCCTGAGATGGAACGAGATGTGACCGGGCTCCCCATGATTGAGAAGATGGCCAAGGTCATGTTTGGAGAATTTTAATCTTTTATAACCATTTCTGGGGAAAAGGGAGAAGAAAGTGAAGCAGATCACGGTGAGTATGGTTAAATTTATGAAAGAACACCCGGAATTGAAATATATCTTCTTTGGGGGGAAAGGGGGGGTAGGGAAGACCGTGATGGCAGGAGCTGCAGCCCTATGGGCGGCAAAGCAGGGAAAGAAAACCCTTCTTGCCTCCACGAATCCGGTTCACAGCCTTTCTAATCTTCTCGAAAAAGATGTTTTTGGAAAAGCAGCAGTGGTCTGTGACGAGGAGAAATGCTATGCTTTTGAGATTGATACGCGAGAGACCATCGAACGGTCAAAGAGAGAAATCCGTGAGAAGATTAACTGGTTTTTAAAATTTGCTGATATCACGACGAAAGCGGATGAGTTCATTGAATCGGCGACGATGAATCCTGCATTCGAAGAGTCAGCGATGTTTGAAAATATGATGGATATTATGTTCAAAGATGAATATGATTTTTATGTTTTTGATACGGCTCCAACAGCCAATGCAAGACGGCTTTTAGGGATGTCCAAGGTTTATTCCCTATGGGTAGAAAAGATGCTTAAAAGCCGTGAAGAGGCCAAATCTTTGAGAGAGATGCTTTCCTTCTCGAAAAAAGAGGAAAAGGATCCTCTGTTAGAGTATCTTTTAAACTTTAAAGATCGGATGGCCCATGCCAAAAAACTTTTAACCAATGCCTCCCTCACCGCATTCTTCTTCGTCACCCTTCCAGAGAGCCTTCCCATTGCGGTGATCACCCGATTTATCAACTGGTTCCATGAGTTTGGTATTCCCGTCGGAGGGGTCATCGTGAACGGTGTCATCCAGAAAGAGCAGGTCGGAAAGGACGCTGCTGAATTTGTCCTGAACCGGATTCAGATGCAGGAAGAACATATGGAGGAGATCTGGAGAATATTTGGTGATCAGGTGAGAGCGATTGTTCCCCTATTCGAGACAGAAGTCAAAGGGGCAAAGATGCTCAATCGGCTGGTTGAATATCTTTTTGCGTGAAATCCCATCTAAAGAATCAATCCAATATTTCCGTTACACTCTAAAAATATAAGTTCGCTGACATTTTTTGTCATAAATAACTAATAATTTTACAGAGTTAGAAAATTCCAGATTTTTATCAACCCTAACCAATTAAAATTATTATAAAAATTTTCATTTGGACTTGGTATAAAAATTGCTTTTGATATAAATATTCGGAGAATTAACGATGTGGTTATCCCTTTTACAGCTTCTATTGGCTGTTTTTGCTATCTATAGCGCTTTAAAGTTTGAGGAGCAAACAAGACTTATCATTCCTCTCGCCTGCCTTATTGCTATGCTTATTGTCAGTCGGATAGATAAGTTAAGGGCTGAGCAAGAGAAGGTTCGAAAGAATTTTTTAAAGTCAGAGATGGAAAAGATTTCTAAGATCGATTCAATGAACCTCCATGAGAAAGATTTCTTTACGGTCGAAACCCTCCTCTGGCCTAAAAGCGAGTTGTTGTTACTCGATGCCGTTCACTCGATCTTTAAAGATTTAGGATTTATGATCTCCCCTGGAATTGATTACCAGTTTGTGGATCGGATTATAAAAATACCCAATACCTCTAAGTCGTTTGGCTTGCAGGTAATCAGGTGTGAAAAGGAGGCCAATAAAAACCATCCAAAGATTCTAAGGGCAATCCAGTTTGAAAAAGAGAAAAAAGAAAAGGAGAAATCATTAATCATTGCCAGTACCCAAATCCATTTTCCTCTCGCCGAGAGAGCAAAAATGAATCATATCTCAAAAGATTTGGGGGAAATTCTTTTCCGATACAATATCGCCTTGATCACCGCTCATCACCTTTATGACCTCTGGCGGAAGTCCAAAAATGGGGAGATCGATCTTTTTGATTTCTTTCAGAAGATCTATGCTCATCGAGGTCCTTTTTATTCCTTGAAGGATACAGAAGATCTTTTCCCTTCCTCTCTCCATTTGCCTGCCTAAGTCATTTCCTCTTGAAACTTTCCTTCCTTAAACCCATAATTGTTCCATGAAGATTAGGGAAATCCTCGTAAAGACAGTTCTGACCAAAACAGCCATTGCGAGTTATGATTATTGTATCAATCCCTATGTGGGGTGTGGTCATGGATGTCGGTATTGCTACGCAAGCTTCATGAGACGATTCACAAACCACCGGGAACCCTGGGGAGAGTTTATCGATGTGAAGGCAAATGCCCCGCAGATATTGGAGCGACAACTCCGAAGGACCAAAAAGGGAGTGGTCGCCTTGAGCACCGTTACCGATCCCTATCAGCCGATTGAAAAGGATTATGGGATGACAAGAAAATGCCTTCAAATATTACTACCTTATCAATATCCCATTAACATTCTCACCCGGTCCCCGCTCTGTTTGAGGGATCTCGATCTATTCAAGGAGTTTAGGGAGATTGAGATCGGTATTACCATAACCACCCATGAGGAAGGATGGAGAAGAATCTTTGAGCCTCATTCTCCTCCTATTGTTGAAAGAGTGAGAACATTGGAAGTCCTTTCAGAGGAAGGGATGAAGACCTACGCTTTTATTGGCCCCATCCTTCCTATGAATCCTGAGGAAATGGTAAAGATGCTGGACGGACTGGTCAAAGAGGTGATCATCGATCGAATGAATTATCCCTTTAAAGTAATCTCCATTTATCGAAAGGCTAACTTGGATCGATATCTTGAGGATGACTATTTCCATCGAATTGGGTTAGAATTAAAAGAAGGGTTTGAGGAGAAAGGGATTTCAGTCACTTTGTGTTTTTAATGAATTTAAGGAATGGGGAAAATGACCCTTGGACGATTTGGATTAAGAAGAAGAAATTATGACTTCCCCCCATATCGACCTCCCAGTGAGGCGAACAGTCTCCTCTTACGGGTGACCAGAGGATGCCCCTGGAATCGATGTACCTTTTGTTCAATGTATAAGGGTCAGAAGTTTGAGATCAGACCTGCGGAGGAGGTCCTTGAGGATATTGCGATAGCGAAGGAACTCTATAGGGATAGGGTCAAAACCGTCTTTATCGGGGATTCTAACAGCCTCGTAATGAATACAGAAACATTCGTCAGGATTTTAAAGGCTCTCTATGAATCCTTTCCCCATATTGAGAGAGTCACCAGTTATGGAAGGGCTAAAACGATTGTCAGAAAACCTGAGGAAGATCTGAAAAGGCTCTTCCAAGCAGGCTTGAGCCGACTCCATGTAGGTCTTGAAACAGGAAACAAGTTCCTGCTCCATGAAATCCAAAAAGGGGCGACTCCTGAAGAGATGATCGAGGCAGGAAGAAAGGCTAAACAGATCGGTTTTGAATATTCCCTCTATGTCCTTTTGGGATTAGGGGGAGAAGATCGATGGCGGGAGCATGCTCGGGATACTGCAGAGGTATTGAATCGAATCGATCCTCATTTCATTAGAATTCGAACCTTGATCCCCCAACCCCAATCCCCTCTTTTTGAGGCAATGAGAGAAGGTCGATTTCGATTACCTTCCCCCGAGACGATTCTGAAAGAAACCAGACTTCTCCTTGAAACGCTTGAGGTGACGTCTCAATTTTTAAGCGACCACATTTCAAACCTGATTCCTCTTTATGGCAAACTTCCTGATGAAAAAGAAAGAATGATCCGGATGATTGATGAATCCTTAAGAACGATCGAGGAGGATGACCACCTAAGAGGGGAGATAGAGGCAAGGAGGCATTTAACCCACCTCTAAAAATCGTTAGATTTCAAGGGAATACAAATCCTTTACCTTTATCCTAAATTGAGCGATTTTTATTGAATTAGTAGTACCTAAATTGAGTGATTTTTCGTCATTCATTGAATCAAATATACTGGATTCCTGCTTCCGCAGGAATGACTACTGCCACCCAATGAATGAAAATGTCATTCCCGTG
>CALIBK010000130.1 GCA_938045955.1 uncultured bacterium
TTGAGCGATTCTTAATATTGTTTAAAGATAACCCTTCTGGATTCCCGTTTTCACGGGAATGACGTTTTCATTCATTGGGTGGCAGTCGTCATTCCTGCGGAAGCAGGAATCCAGTATATTTGATTCAATTAATGACGAAAATCGCTCAATTTAGGAGGGATAAAAGATGCCTGCCAATTTAACCCCAGAGTATTTGGAAGCCGAGGCTAAATTTAAACAGGCAAAGACCATTCCTGATAAAATAAAAGCACTGGAAGTAATGTTGGCGGTCATCCCAAAACATAAGGGAACCGAAAAGATGCGAGCCCAGCTCAGGAGCAGAATGGCCAAACTGAAAGAGGAGCTCCATCGGAAACCCACTATCTCCCGTGCTGAACAGGCATTTAATATCAAGAAAGAAGGGGCCGGACAGGTGATTCTATTGGGTTTACCCAATGTGGGGAAATCGAGCCTTTTTTCAAAGGTCACCAATGCTGCCTCCGAAATTGGGGATTATCCCTTTACGACTCAAAAACCGATCCCTGGGATGATGCGATTTGAAAATATCCAGATTCAACTCGTGGATACCCCTCCCCTTCAGTTAGATCATATCGAACCTGGATTCCCGAATCTCATCCGAAATGGAGATGCCCTTCTCATGGTATTAGATCTTGGTGATGACTCTCTTTTTCAGATGGAGGTTCTGACGGAAATCCTGAAAGAGATGAAGATCAAGATCATCGGAAGGGATCAGATTTCTCCGCCGGAGGGGGGATGGGTCTGTAAAAAGACTCTCCTCCTCGGAAATAAGTGTGATCTTCCGGGGGGGATGAGAGAATATAGAAAACTTGAAGAACAATTGAATGGAATTCTTCCTCTCCTCCCTATTTCTACTCGAGGGGAGATGAACCTTGAAGAGATGAAAAAAGAAATCTATCTTCTTCTCGATATTATCCGGGTATACACAAAAGCTCCCGGCAAAGAACCCGATTTCACTGAACCCGTCATCCTAAAAAAGGGAAGCACGGTGGAGGATGTGGCCCTCTCCATCCATAAAGAGTTTGCCCAAAAACTTCGCTATGCGAGAATCTGGGGATCTGGAAAGTTTGGCGGTCAGATGGTGAAACGGGACTTTCCCGTTCAAGAAGGAGACGTGGTAGAGCTCCATATTTAATGATGAAAGAGGAACAAATAATTCACTCTTTTTCAAGAAGAAATTTTTTGCGCTGGGTTTTAGGTCTATCCCTTTTTCCCTTTTTACCCCTCTATCTCCCTGAAATTGGGGCGAGCTCCTATTCTCCCTTAAAAGGAGACCGAGGCTCGATAGGAAAGTTTTTTAACGGAGAAGAATTAGGCTATGAGATTGGATTTTGGGTATTCCCTCGGGCAGCGGTGGGTAGACTCTCCTTTAAAGAGATGGAGCAAAAGGGATACTATCTTTCTACCCTTCAGGGAGAGACCCTGGGGGTATTGGGATTTGTCTCGCGATATCGAGTGGATACCTATCGAGCGACGATGATAGAGGTGGAGAATGGGACTCGCCTTCGCCCTCTTCGATTTGAGGAGGATATAAAAATTGGAGAAAAGCTGAGGAAAAGGACCTACCTTTTTGATTATCAAAGAATGAGGATGATTCGATTGAGGCAAAGAAAAGATGGAATCATAGAGAGAAGGGAGGAGGAGATTCCACCAGGAAGAATCTATGATGATTTTCTTACGGCCTCGTATAATTTTCGCTATGGCGTCTATGGAGAGATCGAAAGAGGAAGAAATTATACGATCCCCACCTTCCCCAAAAAAGGACAATTTCATTATGAAGTAAAAGTGGGTTCTAAAGAAGAGGAAGAGAAGAAAAGGGGATCTAAGAAGGATCAAGGAAAGAAAGAATATTATGTTAAACTTTATTTAGACCCTGAAATCACCCATTCCAAAGAGGGGCTCATTGAAGGGTGGCTCTCAAAAGAATTGATTCCGGTGGAGGGTAGAATTCCCGATGTGATCCTCTTTGGGGATGTAAGGGGACGGCTCATTGAATCCAAACTCCCCCCCAGGATCCCATAAATGGATACCCATTCTCTTTTTTTAAGAATCCGGCGTAAGGATATTGCCTATCTCAAATTTATTATCGAATCCTATGAAGGAATGGCTCTCGTAAGGACGAAAGATCCCGATCAGGCGATCGTGGAGTTGATGATCGCGCCAGGTTGGGAGAGCGAAGTGGAGAAAGTCTTAGAGGCTCTCCGAAAAGAGATCCTGATAGAGAAAGCGAATGAGGAGGAATTAAATGGAGAGAGATCTTAACTTCCAGAAGATATTGAAGGGAGCCCTAAAGGAAGGCGGGGAATTTTCTGAGCTCTACCTTGAGAAGACCCATTCGACATTCATTGTATGCGAGGAAGATCGGATTGAGAGAATGATTTCTGGTCAGGATCTGGGAGCAGGCCTGCGTGTTCTCCATAGGGGAAGAACATTTTATAGTTATACGAATCGAATCACTGAAAAAGATCTCCTTCAATTGGGAAACCTCCTCTCTCATTCGATCAGAGAAGAAAAAGGGGAGGAAGCTCTTTTTATCCCTCCTCGTATTCCAATCCCTCAGCCCGTTACTCTTTCTTCTCCCTCTCCCATTGGAAAAGACCCTGATGGGATTTCTGTTTATGAGAAAGTTTCGATGGTGAAAAGGGCAAATGATTTAGCCCGAAGGCTTGACCCCCGAATTCAGCAAGTGAAAGTCCTTTACCGGGACTACACCCAAAATCTTACCATCATTAATTCGGATGGGAGATGGGTGGAAGGGACAAGAAAGGGAATCCTTTTTTCCGTGCAGGTCGTCTCAAAAAAAGACGACCTCATTCAAACTGGATACGAACCTGTAGGTGGAACAATGGGTTTTGAACTCTTTGAAGAGTTTTCTCCTGAAGAGATTGCAGAAAGAGCGGCCAAAAGATCCCTGATGATGTTATCAGCAAGGTTCGCTCCAATGGGAAGAATGACCGTGGTCCTCTCAAGCGAGGCAGGAGGTACGATGATCCATGAAGCGGTAGGGCATGGTCTTGAGGCCGATCTGGCTCAACAGGGACTTTCGGTTTACTCCAATCGAATAGGGGATAAGGTAGCCTCTCCACTAATTACCGTAGTCGATGATCCTACATTGCCAAATAGGAGAGGTTCTTATGGATTCGATGACGAGGGAGTGCCCTCCCAAAGGACCGTCTTAATCGAAGGAGGAATTTTGAAAGGATATCTCTACGACCGTTTGACCGCCCTTAAAGCAGGAGTTTCTTCTACAGGGAATGGAAGGAGGGAATCTTATCATCATAAGCCTATCCCGAGAATGAGCAACACCTTAATCCTCCCCGGAAAGATGAAGCCTGAAGAGATCATTCACTCTGTGGAGAGAGGTCTATGGGTGAAGAAGATGGGAGGGGGGGAGGTCAATACTGTGAATGGGGATTTTGTTTTTGAAGTCAATGAAGGGTATCTCATCGAAAAAGGAGAGATTGGAGAACCTGTTCGGGGGGCTATTCTTATTGGAAATGGCCCTCAGATCCTCGGAGAGATAGATATGGTGGGAGAGGATCTTGGGTTCGGAATAGGGACCTGTGGAAAAGAAGGTCAAGGAGTTCCCGTTTCGGATGCTCAACCTACCCTCAGGATTCCAGAAATTATTGTGGGTGGCCGAGAATCATTCCATTGATGAAAAAAGACTTATTCTCTCTGAAGAGCCTTCTCTAATATTTCTGCCCTCACTTTTGAGATTCTTTGTCCAAACATCTCTACGATCTGAAGCCTCTTGCCCTCCACCTCCACGGTGTCACCCACCTGGGGAATCTTCTGTAACGTCGTCATCAAGAATCCCCCTAAGGTCTCATATTCAGGGGAGTCAGGAAGAGCAATATGATAATCCTCTTTTAAGTCCCTTAAGGCAATCGATGCGTCGATTAAAAAGGTTCCATCCTTGAGTTGAACTACAGGGCTTTCGATATCATATTCATCTCGGATTTCGCCCACCAATTCTTCAAGAAGATCCTCAATCGTCACAAGACCAGAAATGCTTCCATACTCATCCACCAGGAAGGCCATATGGGTTCTTCGTTTCTGCATCTCCCCCAAGAGGAGGCTCAGCTTCATTGTTTCTGGAACGAAAAAAGGAGGTTTCATAATTCTTCGAATATCCACCTGGGAGGTTTTGGTGAGGAGGGTTAAAAAATCTTTTGCATGGAGAACCCCACGAATATCCTGAAGATCTTTTCCATAAATAGGATAGCGAGAAAATTGTTCTTCTTCGATCATCATTCGGATCTCTTGAGGAGACTTATCGATCTGAATCCCAACGATTTGGGTGATAGGAACCATCACCTCCTTGGCCGACATGTCTGTAAATTCGAATACGCTCTGGAGGATCTTTTCCTCTGTAGGATCAAACACCCCATGCTTTCCACCTTCTCTAATAAGCATCCTCACCTCCTCCTCGGTAATATAGGCCCTTTCTGTGAAGGGCTTTCTTCCAAAGGGGCTGAGCACAAGGGAGGTGCTGAAAGTTAAAAATTTTACAAAAATGAAGACCATCCTGGAGAATACATCAATCGTTCGGGCTGTAAGGAGGCCAATGGTTTCAGGATGTCTCAGGGCAATCGATTTTGGAACAAGCTCTCCGAAAATCACAGAAAAATAGGTAATCGAAAGAACCACCACTCCTATGGCAATCGGTTCTGCTCCCAGGGAGACAACCTTTATGGGAACCCCCTGAAAGGCTGGCTTAAGAATTTTGATTGCGGTGGCCCCTCCTACAGCAGAGGCCAGAGCGCCCACAGCCGTGATCCCGATCTGGATGGTAGCTAAGAAACGGTCAGGCTCTTCCTTGAGTTTAAGAAAGATCTTGGCATTCTTATTCCCCGTTTCCACCAATTTTTGAATGCGACTCTTTCTTGCTGTCACCACAGCGATTTCTGTACCTGCCAAATATCCATTTAAAAGGATCAGAAGTCCAACAAGTAATATTTCCTCAATGAGTTCTTCCATAAGAACCTCCACATTTCCCTTGAAGGGTAAGAAAGGGAAGAAGCCTCAAAGAGTGGTTCACTCGACAAGAAGGGGTGACTTTAAAATTTGATTTTTTTAAGACGTTCAATGGCTTCCTTTAACCTCGGTTCCCCTACGGTTAGAGCTATTCGAATATAACCCTCCCCAGCTTCTCCAAATCCATTTCCAGGTGTCACTACAATTCCTGCTTTCTCAAGAAGCAAGGTGGCAAATTGAGTTGAAGTATACTCCTCTGGAATCTGAACCCACAGGTAAAAGGTTGCCTTAGGGGCATCTACTTCCAATCCTATCCCTTTCAGTCCTTCAACCATTAGGTCTCTTCGTCTCTGGTAGATTTGAATGGTCTCGGGGATGGGGGTATCGAATTGAGTGAGAGCCAGAAGACCTGCCTCCTGGATCGCTTGAAACAGACCTGAATCGATATTGGTCTTGACCCTTCCCAATCCTCCAATGATCCGGGCATTTCCCACCGCAAAGCCAATTCTCCACCCTGTCATGTTGAATGTCTTTGAAAGGCTATGGAATTCGATTCCTAATTCCCTGGCTCCTTCTACCTCGAAAAAGCTAAGGGGGCGATATCCCTCAAAAGCCAATTCAGAATAGGCAGCATCATGGCAAACAACAATCTGATATCGGTGGGCAAAGGCAACCACCTCTTCAAAAAAAGCCCTTTCTGCAACCGCTGCGGTGGGATTATTGGGGTAGTTCAGGAAAAGAAGCTTTGCCTTCTTTGCAACCTCCTCTGGAATTTCCGAAAGGTCTGGGAGAAAACCATTCTCTTTGAGAAGGGGAAGAAAGTAAGGAGTCCCTCCAGCGAAGAGCGTGGAGACGCGGTAGACCGGATATCCTGGGGTGGGAACAAGGACATAATCCCCTGGATTGACAAATGCAAGGGGGAGGTGGGCAATCCCTTCCTTCGATCCGATGAGAGTCAGGATCTCAGTTTCCGGATCAAAGGTAAGATGAAATCTCTTCTCGAACCATTGAGCCACCGCTCTCCGAAATTCGATCATTCCTTCATAAGAGGGATAACGATGATTCCTGGGATCCTCGGAAGCTCTTTTGAGCTGTTCAACGATAGGTTTGGGGGTAGGAAGATCTGGATCCCCTACCCCGAGATCGATAAGGTCCACTCCCTTTTTCTTCATCTCAGCTTTCTTCTTATCAATCTCAGCAAAGAGGTAAGGGGGAATTTGATGGATTCGGTTGGCATATTCAATCTTCATCTTTCCTTCCTTTCAACTTTTAAAGAGAATATCGAATATATCTTATGGGTTTTTCGGTAGAAATTCAAGGGAAAAGGAACCCTTCGGTAATCCCTTGCTGAAGGGTTGGAATCCTTTTGGCCTGACAGGGGTATTTATATTGACATCGTTCCTTATTCCTATCATAATTTAAAAGCGGTTTGCGGAAAAAGGTCTTATGAAAAAGAAATATCTACTTTTTTTTCTGATCCTTCCTATTTTTCTTCTCTTTTTCGGATGTGCGGGTCAGGATAAGAAGATAAAAACTATTCAGGGGGATCCGGAGCTCCTTTACAAACAGGGTTTGGTCCAGTTCAATAAAAGGAATTACACGGAAGCCTTGAAAATATTCGAGCAAATCAAGTCGAGCTTTCCCGATAATCCTCCCTACACTCTCTGGGCGGAGTTAAAGATTGGAGACTGCCATTTCTTTAAAGAGGAATATGTAGAAGCGATAGCCGCCTATGAGGAATTTAAGAAGGCCCATCCAACTCATGAGGAGATTCCTTATGTCTATTATCAAATTGGGATGTCCTACTTTCTTCAAATGCGAGGCGAAGATCGGGATCAGACCCCTACCCGAAAAGCCCTCTCTACCTTTGAATATTTGATCAATAATTTTCCTCCAAGTCTCCTTACGGAGAAGGCCAGGGAGAAGGTAAAGCTCTGCAGGAAGCAACTTGCCGCTCATGAATTCTATATCGGGAACTTTTACTTTAAAGAGCGCAAATATCAAGCCGCTGCGGCTCGATTTGAGGGCCTGCTCGAAAAGTTCCCAGAGCAAGATGCTCAGGATAGGACGCTCTATCTCCTTGGAAAATGTTATCTTGAGCTTCATCAGCCAGAGAAGGCCAGAGAGGTTCTTCAGAAGATTATTGATGGATATCCTAAGAGTCCTTATTTCAAAGAAGCCAAAGGGATTCTTGACCAAGAAGTCCAGGAAAATAAACCCCCTCGAAGAGCCAGGTCCCTGGAGGCCAAACAGAAGGGAGAAGAACCGAAAGCCCCCCGACTCGTCCGATATGAAGAAGAAGGTCGAAGGCTTCTCTCCCCTCGAGATGAAAAGCAAGAGCAATCTCTTCAAAGAGTCTCTCCGGAGATCGAGTTAAAACCAGACGAAGAGAAGAGAACCATTCTTTTGCCCGAAGTCTCTTTGAAAGCAAATGAAACAAAATCCCAAAAAGATCCTTCCGGGGAAATTCCATTTTCGAGGGATGAGGATTTTTACTACCCCATTGAGATTACTTCGGACAGGGTGGAAGGTTATTTAAAAGAAAACCTTATCGTTTTTAAAGGAAATGTAATAGCCCGACAGAAAGAGATTGTTATTTACTGTGATTCTCTGGAGGCGATCCTGGTTGAAGACGGAAAGGGCATTGATAGGGTAATCGCAAGTGGAAATGTGAAGGTTCGACAGGGAACTCGGTTAGCCAGTAGTGAAAAAGCTACTTTCTATAACCGTGAGCAGAAGATCATCCTTACAGGGAATCCTATAGTTTCTGAAGATGAAAACATGGTGTCAGGAGAGGAAGTCATCGTCGATCTCGAAAAGAATAGAGTCGAAGTGAAGGGAGGTTCAGGAAGAAGAGGAAAGGTGAGAATCATTCCAAAGGAAGAGCTTACAAAAACCAAATAAAGATAGACTTAGATGCCTGACTACCTTCACTTTTACCATGGTTTGCGAATCCCATAGAGAGGAAATCATTTTAAGAATTTGACAAATTTTAAAAAATCTAATAATATGAATAACTTGTATTTCTAAAAAATTATGTTTGAAAGTCTATCAGCCAAATTAGACTCCATCTTTAAAAAATTAAGAGGCTACGGAAAATTAACGGAGGAAAATATCCAGGAAGCCTTGAAAGAGGTCAGGATTTCCCTTCTTGAAGCTGATGTTCATTTTAAAATTGTTAAGGATTTTATTCAGTCTGTTCAGCAAAGGGCGATTGGACAGGAGGTCATGGAGAGCCTAACCCCTGCTCAACAACTCATCAAGATTGTAAAGGAAGAATTGACTTCCCTGATGGGGGGTGAGGAACAGAAGATCAATCTTTCAGGAAGTCCTCCCGTTCCAATTATGCTCGTAGGTCTGCATGGATCTGGCAAGACGACCACTGCGGCTAAACTTGCCCGATACTTTCAAGAAAGAAAGAAACGGCCCTACCTGGTTCCTGCAGACGTTTATCGCCCAGCAGCCATCGAGCAGCTCCAAAAATTGGGAAGAGAGTTAAAGGTCGATTTTTACCAACCCAGCCCGGAGCAGAATCCTCTTGAAATCTGCCTTCAGGCGAAAGAGATTGCCCTAAAAGGGGGGTATGATTTACTTCTCATCGATACGGCTGGAAGACTTCATATTGATGAAGCCCTCATGCTTGAGCTCCGGGAGATTAAATCTCGACTTCACCCCAGAGAGGTCATCTTAGTGGCCGATGCCATGACCGGCCAAGATGCAGTCAATATCGCTAAGAATTTTAATGATCGTTTGGGAATCGATGGAGTCATTCTCACCAAAATGGACGGAGATGCCCGGGGGGGAGCGGCCCTCTCCATTCGTGCCATTACTCAAAAACCGATCAAATTCATTGGAGTTGGAGAAAAGTTGGATGCCTTAGAGGTGTTTCATCCGGATCGGATGGCCTCGAGAATCTTGGGGATGGGTGATGTCCTAAGTCTGATCGAGAAGGCTGAAGCTCTCTATGATGAGAAGAAGGCTAAGGAACTTGAACGAAAGATACGGAAGGATTCTTTTACCCTGGAGGATTTTCGAGATCAACTCCGTCAGGTTCGGAAGATGGGCTCTCTCGAGTCGATTTTGAGCATGATCCCTGGGATCTCAAAAAAGGTAAAAGGGATGAGCGGCCTGGAGTTGGATGAGAAAAAATTGATCAGGGTAGAAGCCATCATTAATTCAATGACTCCTCAGGAACGAGCCAATGTCGCCATCATCAATGGGAGTAGAAGACTTCGAATTGCCAAAGGGAGTGGAACGACCGTTCAGGAGGTGAATCAACTCTTAAAACAGTATCTCCAAGCCAGGAAGATGATGAAACGTTTCGCTCAACTGGAGAAGAAGGGGATTCGGGGAGGAAGAATTCCTTCTTTCTTGGGTTCTTAAATTTAAGAAAGATGAATCGAGACAAAGGAGGTGGTCAAAGAGATCATGGCTGTATCAATGAGACTAATGAGATTTGGAGAAAAGAAGAGGCCTTTTTATCGGATTGTGGTTTCAGACCGTCGTTCTCCAAGGGACGGGAGATTTATTGAACAAATTGGGACCTATGATCCCCATCAGAATCCTGCGGAGGTTCGCTTCAAAGAAGAGAGGGCGATCGATTGGTTGAAAAAAGGAGCTCAACCCACGGCCACCGTTCGCCAGCTTTTAATTCGATCGGGAATCTATAAAAAGTGGGCTGAACGTCAATAGGGTAAAGAACCTTTTCCCATAGGGGTTGATTTTGAGAAATCTCATTCAGAGATGTTGATTCTAAGTGGAGGTGGATTATGACAACGAAGGAATTAATCGAGTATATTGCAAAGGCTTTAGTGGATCATCCTGAGCAAGTAAGGGTTTCTGAAATCGAAGGGGAGAAAACCTCTGTCATCGAACTCTCCGTCGCAAAAGAGGATCTGGGAAAAGTCATCGGGAAACAGGGTAGAACAGCAAGAGCGATTCGAGTGATCTTGGGAGCCGCTTCTGCCAATTTGGGAAAACATTCGGTATTAGAGATTATCGAATAACTTGCCCCAAAGCCTCGTAAAGGAATTTAAAAAATTGTTCCTCTGGCCCCAGGAGGGCCATAAACGGACAACCCATGATGGGAGCAGATTATTGCCTGGTCGGAAAGGTGATAAAACCTCATGGAGTCAGAGGAAAGATTAAAATTGAATATTTTGGAGAGGATCTCAATGGGTTCTCCTCATACCAAAAGATCTATGTTCAGATAGAACCTGGTCAATGGAAACCCTATGAGATCGTAAAAGTTTTCCCACAGCCACCTCGTCTTATCATTCAATTAAAAGGAATCGAAAGAAGAGAAGAAGCAGATCCTTTGATCGGGAAGGATATTTATGTCAAAAAGAAGGAGATGCCTAAATTAGGCAAGGGAGAGTATTACTGGTTTGAGATTTTAGGATTGGAGGTAAAAACCAGGGAAGGAAGAACTCTTGGGAAGGTAAAAGAAATCTTCCCAACGGGTGCAAATGACGTTTATGTGGTCAAAGGAAAACGAAGAGAAATCTTTCTTCCTGCCATAGAAAAGGTGATCGAGAAGATTGACCTTGAAAGAGGAGTGATGGAAGTCACGTGGATGGAAGGTCTCTGGGAGAAAGAGGATGAGATTTGATATTTTAACCCTCTTTCCAAATATGTTCGCCTCACCTTTTCAGGAGAGCATCCTTGGAAAGGCAATCACCAAAGGACTCATCCAGGTTCGGGTGATTAATATTCGAGAATTTAGCCTTGAACCCCATCGAGTGGTAGACGATGCCCCTTACGGGGGAGGAGCGGGAATGGTGATGAAAGTGGAACCGATTGCCCGGGCCATTGAGTGGATCAAATCAGAGGATCCCTCTGCATGGACGATCTACCTCACCCCTCAGGGTAAGACTCTTAATCAGGAGATTGCTCAACATCTTTCGACTCGACCCCATCTCGTTCTTCTCTGTGGTCGGTATGAAGGGGTAGATGAGAGAGTCAGGGAACTTTTTATCGATGAGGAAATCTCCATCGGAGACTATATATTGACAGGCGGGGAGTTTGCGGCGATGGTATTGGTCGATGTGATTTCAAGGCTCCTTCCAGGGGTATTAGGGTCGGATCGTTCTGCCCTTGAAGACTCCTTCTCCCAATCCCTTTTAGAATATCCCCAGTATACTCGACCTGCCAACTTCAGGGGGCACTTCGTTCCAGAAATCCTTCTTTCAGGCAATCACTCAGCAATCTCTCGATGGAGAAGAAGAGAGGCTCTCAAGCGGACCTATTTAAGAAGGCCAGACCTTTTAGGGAAAGCCAATCTTTCCCAAGAGGATTTGATCCTTCTTGAAGAGATCCAAAAAGAAGTGGGGAAAGAGTAAAGAGATGAGGGAAGCCGAGAATCTCTATATTGGGTTGATTCACTACCCTGTTTATAACAGGAGAAGAGAGATTTCGGCCACCGCTGTAACCTCTCTGGATATTCATGATCTGGCCCGGTGTGCAAGAACCTTTGATCTGCCAGGGTTTTTTGTGATCACTCCTCTGGAGAGTCAGATCCAATTGCTCGAGAGAATGATCCATTATTGGTTAGAAGGGGAAGGGGCGAACTACAATCCCACCCGGAGGGAGGCTTTCTCCCTCATTCAGGTTTCTCGAAGTATTGAAGAAGCCGAACAGAGAATCCTTCACCTATGGGGAAAAAAACCTAAACGAATTGCGACCGGAGCCTCCTATTCCCCGATGGCCATTGGTTTTGAGGAGGTAAGAAAACTCCTAAAGGCTAAGGACACCCCTTTTTTTCTTCTCTTCGGGACAGGATGGGGATTAATCCAGGAGGTCAAAGACCATTCTGATTATCTATTGGCACCCATCGAAGGAAAGGGTTATAATCATCTATCCGTGCGGACAGCCGCGGCGATCATTCTTGATCGACTATTAAGTCATCGTTAAGGAAAAGAAGGGAGAAGAAGATGGATCCACTGGAGATTGTAGAAAGAGAACATCTAAGAACCGATTTCCCCGACTTCAAAGTGGGCGACACCATTCGTGTTCATGTAAAGATTATTGAAGGGGATAAAGAGAGGATACAACCCTTTGAAGGGGTGGTGATCCAGAAAAAGGGGGGCGGGGTTCGCTCTACCTTCACTGTGCGAAAGATCTCCTACGGTGTTGGGGTGGAGAGAATCTTTCCTCTTCATTCTCCCCGAATCGACCATATCGATATCATCAGTCGGGGAAAAGTAAGGCGCGCAAAACTTTTTTATCTAAGGAACTTGAAAGGGAAAGCGGCCCGTATTCGAGGGGAGAAGAAGCAGGAAACCTGATTGAAGGAATGGATTATTTTGAAACGTTTTACGCACGAGAGGGTTACCATCGGATTGCAGGAGTGGATGAGGCGGGGAGAGGCCCTTTGGCTGGACCGGTGGTGGCTGCGGCAATTGTTCTTCCTCCCGAAGGAGTGGGAGAACCCTTGTTTGATTCCAAAAAGATCTCTGCCAAAAAGAGAGAAGGCCTTTATGAACTCATCTGTGCCAAAGCGATAGCCTTGGGTGTCGGAATTGTTTCTCCGGAAGAGATCGATTCCCTCAATATTCTCCAGGCCACCCTAAAAGCCATGGTCCATGCTATCGAAGATCTCTCTGTCCTTCCGGACTTCATCCTGATCGATGGCCTCCATAGTCTCCCTCTTTCTATTCCTCAGAAGGCAATTCCTAAAGGAGATCAACTTTCAAATTTGATTGCCGCTGCCTCCATTGTAGCTAAAGTGACTCGGGATCGACTGATGCTCCAGTTTCACGAGAAGTATCCCCAGTATAATTTTGCGAGACATAAGGGGTATGGAACCCGGGAACACCGAAAGGCGATCGAAAGATTTGGAATCTGTGAAATCCACCGAAAGACCTTTCGAGGGGTAAAAGAATTTATCCGTTAATAAGCTTCACCGGAATAAAAAGGTTGAAAGAACATTCTGTTGATAAGAAGAGGATCGGGAGACGAGGAGAAGAGGTGGCCATTCGTTTCTTAAAAAAGAATGGATATCGGATCCTTGAGAAAAATTATGTCTGCAAAATGGGGGAGGTCGATATCATTGCGAAAGAAAAGGATACCCTCGCCTTCATTGAGGTAAAGGCGAGAACCTCCACCGAATTCTTCGGACCTCCACAATTGGCTGTCGATCTCACAAAACAGAGACAGCTCTCAAAGGTTGCCCTCCATTATTTAAAGGAAAAAGGACTCGAAGAGGTCAAAGCGAGATTCGATGTGGTCTCTGTAATCCTGGGAACGAAGGGAGAAGAGATCGAACTCATCCGGGATGCCTTTGAACTTCAGTATCCATAACTCCCTTTTATCATTACCTTTTCTAAAAAGTCCAGTCATTGACAAATCCTAAAAATTTATTTTATACATAAATTGAGCGATTCTTTGTATTATTTAAAGATAACCACTCTGGATTCCCGTTTTCACGGGAATGACGTTTTCATTCATCGGTTGACAATCGTCATTCCTGCGGAAGCAGGAATCCAGTATATTTGATTCAATTAATGGTGAAAAATCGCTCAATTTAGGTCTTAATCAAACCTTTTAATCCAAAACTAATCCCTCACTGAAGGGTGGGAATCATTTTAGCCTGACAAGGGTATTTCCGAAACCCCTATCAGGCCTACTTTCCACTTATGAGTGATGTATTAAATCCAAAATGGTTTCCTTCTTCCCAAGGTTTGGTAAATTATTAACCACCTGAAAACGAATTTTGTTAGCCCGACAAAAAGATAGATTGGAATTTCTTAAAATCATTATCAAATTCAAAAAAATAAAAAATTGTCAAAAATTGGCACTCATCTTGCTATAAAAATAAGGAATTTTTGTCTAACTATAAAAATTAAAAGGTGACAAGGGATTGAACGATAGGTTAGGTGAACTTCTTGTTAAAAAGAATTTTATTACTCCTGATCAACTCAAGAAGGCCTTAGAAGAGCAGAAACTAAAAGGAGGTCGAATTGAATCCCATTTAATAAGACTGGGATATATCAAGGAAGACGAGCTCCTCTCTTTTTTGAGTGCCCAGTATCGAGTCCCTTCCGTAAAACTTTCAAAGATCGAAATCAATCCTAATGTGATTAAACTCATTCCATCCAGCATTGCCAAAAAGTACTTTATCATCCCTATTCATCGTGTTGGACCTAAATTAACCCTCGCTATGGCCGATCCCAGCAATATCATTGTCATTGATGAGGTTAAATTTATGACGGGTTTTAACGTAGAACCGGTCGTGGCCTCAGAGAGTGAGATTGTCGATGCGATCAAAAAATATTACGGAGGGGGTGGAGTTTCTACTTCCACCACAGGTGTCGATTATAGCGGTTTAGAGGAGGATCAAAATAACTCCTCCGATTTTGGAGTCGTTCTTGACGATGATCCGACAATCACAGAAGATTTCGACTCCCTGGTCCATGGAGCGATTGAAAATGTGGAGGTCGTCGATACCGAGGCTCAAGATGAGGATACGGGAGAAATTGAAGGCCCTATTATCAAAATCGTAAATGGGATTCTCCTGAAAGCTATTAAAACAGGAGCAAGCGACATCCATTTCGAACCTTATGAGAGGACGTTTCGGGTCCGATTTCGGGTTGATGGGGTTCTCAGGAGAGAGATGAATCTTCCCATTCAACTGAAAAATGCCATCGTCTCCCGGCTAAAAATCATGTCGAGATTAGATATTGCTGAGAGAAGACTTCCTCAGGACGGAAGGATTAAGCTTCGTCTTGCCAAGGGGCGGGAGATGGATTTCCGTGTCTCTACGGTACCCGTTCTGTTCGGGGAGAAGGTGGTCTTAAGGCTTCTCGATAAATCGGCGCTCCAGTTAGATATGACCAAACTGGGGTTCGAAGAATCCTCCCTCGAAGACTTCAAGGCTGCTCTCAAAAAGCCTGTTGGAATGATTCTGGTCACAGGGCCTACTGGAAGTGGAAAAACGACGACCCTTTATTCTGCCCTCTCAGAATTAAATAAGGAAACCGAAAATATCATGACCGCCGAAGACCCGGTAGAATATAATTTCATGGGAATTAACCAGGTTCAGATGCATGAAGAGATCGGTCTCACCTTCGCCTCTGCGCTCCGCTCCTTTCTTCGACAGGACCCGGATATCATCATGGTCGGAGAGATCCGAGACTTTGAAACTGCTCAGATTGCTGTCCAGGCTGCACTCACCGGTCATCTTGTCCTCAGTACCGTTCACACCAATGATGCCCCGGGAACGATTACCCGTCTTGTGGATATGGGGATTGAACCTTTTCTCATCGCCTCCGCTGTGATTCTTATTCTTGCCCAGAGACTGGTCCGGAAAATCTGCACAGAATGTCGAGAACCGATCAAGGTTCATCCACAACTCCTGATCGATTTAGGAGTCCCACCGGATGAGGTGAGAACATTTCCTGTATATAAAGGGAAAGGTTGTTCGATCTGTAACTATACCGGATATAAAGGTCGAATCGGATTATACGAAGTGATGCCCATGAAGGAGGAGATAAAAGAACTTGTTCTTGCCCGGGCCTCCACTTCCGAGATCAAAAAAGAAGCGATCCGATTGGGGATGAAAACCCTTCGACAGAGCGGAATTATTAAAATCAGGGAAGGACTAACCACGATTGAAGAGGTGTTACGATCCACCATGGAAGATCGTTAAAAATAGTTAAAAAAAGAGCTAACCATCAAAGGAGGAGTGAAGAAGGATGGTAGAACTGCAAAAATTATTAGAAACCGTGATTGAGAAGAGGGCTTCGGACTTACATATCACCACTGGAGCCCCTCCCCAATTTCGAATCGATGGAAAACTGGTCAGTTTCGATAATACTCCTCTGACCGCTCAGGATACGAAACGACTCTGTTATAGCGTCCTTACCGATGCCCAGCGGCATAAATTTGAGGAAGAAAATGAGTTGGACTTCTCTTTTGGAATCAAAGGGCTGAGCCGATTTCGAGGAAATATCTACATGCAGAGGGGAGCTGTGGCAGGAGCTTTTCGGGCCATCTCCTTTGATATTCTAAATTTTTCAGAGTTGGGAATTCCTCCCATTGTGAATGAGCTGATCAAAAGGCCAAAGGGCCTGGTCCTCGTTACAGGTCCTACAGGAACAGGGAAATCGACTACCCTTGCGGCCATGATTGATAAGATCAATAGCGAAAGGAGTGCCCACATCATTACCATTGAGGATCCCATCGAATACCTTCATCGCCATAAGAAATGCATTGTGAATCAAAGGGAGGTCAATTCGGATACGAAAAGTTTCAGTGCAGCCCTCCGTCATGTCCTTCGCCAGGACCCGGATATCATCCTGATCGGAGAAATGAGAGACTTAGAAACGATTCAAGCCGCCCTGTTGACTGCCGAGACAGGACACCTCACCTTTGCAACCCTCCATACGAACTCCTGTGTGGAGACCATCAATCGAATCATCGACGTCTTTCCTCCTCATCAGCAGCAACAGGTGAGGACTCAACTCTCCTTTGTCCTCGAAGGGATCCTGGCTCAACAGCTCATTCCAAGACTTGGAGGAAAAGGACGAGCCCTGGCGATGGAGATTTTGATCCCCAACCCTGCGATCCGAAATTTGATTCGGGAGGATAAGATCCAGCAGATCTACTCCCTCATGCAGGTCGGTCAGGCAAAATTTGGAATGCAAACGATGAACCAGGCCCTCCTCTCCCTGGTGGAGCGACATATCATCTCCGTAGAGGATGCAATGGAGCGAAGCCACAATTTGGAGGAATTTCGGCAGATGCTTGCAAACTCCGGAATTCTTGCCGGAAGAAGGGATAAACAGGCCAAGAGTGCCTGAATCTTTAAGAAAGGATGGGAACTATGCCAATCTATAAGTGGGAAGGAAAGACCACAAAAGGAATGGTGAAGAAGGGGGAACTGGAAGCCCCCAATGAAAGTGCTCTAAGGGTCCATCTTCGGCAACAGGGAATCATTCCAACAAAGATCAGTCCAAAAGGGAAGGAGATCCAATTCTCCCTTTCTATTAAAAGGAAGGTCAAACAGAGAGCGATTGCGATCTTTACCCGTCAATTGGCCACCATGATCGATGCCGGTCTCCCTCTCGTTCAGTCCTTAGACGTTCTCTCCTCTCAGCAAGAAGATAGAATGTTTAAGAAGATCATTCGGGAGATTCGAGAAGATGTGGAGGGAGGATCGACCTTCGCCGGGGCCTTGAGAAAACATCCGGATACCTTTAACGAACTCTATACCAATTTAGTCGTCGCAGGGGAAGAAGGTGGGATCCTGGATAATATCCTGATTCGTTTAGCCAATTATATTGAAAAGGCCGAGGCCTTAAAAAAGAAGGTGAAGTCAGCCCTGGTCTATCCAGGGGTGATTGTCAGCGTGGCTGTGATCGTCGTGATGATCTTAATGATCTTTGTCATCCCGGTCTTTGAGACGATGTTTAAATCAGCGGGTCAGAGCCTCCCTCTTCCCACCCTGATCGTGCTTTCCATCAGCAAGTTCATTAAGAAGTATATTCTCCTCTTCATCCCAGCCCTTATCCTTCTCGTTTATCTCTTTAGAAGGTTTTATCGAACGGAGTATGGAAGGACTGTGGTCGACCGTCTCCTTCTTAAACTCCCGGTCTTTGGAATCCTCCTGAAGAAGGTCTCTGTCGCTCGATTTGCAAGAACCTTAGGAACCCTGGTAAGCAGTGGAGTCCCTATCCTCGATGGACTCAGTATCGTCTCAAAAACCGCAGGGAATCGAACGATTGAAACCGCCATTCTCAATGCAAGGGCAAGCATCAGAGAGGGAGAGACCATTGCCGAACCTCTGAATCGAAGCGGAATCTTTCCCCCGATGGTCATCCAGATGATCTCCGTGGGAGAATCCACCGGGGCACTCGATTCGATGCTTGCAAAGATTGCCGATTTCTTCGAAGAGGAGGTGGATATCGCTGTCGGAAATCTTACCTCCCTTCTTGAGCCTTTTCTGATGATCTTTTTAGGCGTCGTCATTGGAGGGGTCGTGGTCTCTATGTATCTTCCCATCTTTCAGATGGCCTCTGCCATCCATTAATCTTTTAAAGGGGAGGGTCTTAAGATTAATGAATCCCCATACCTCCATATCCTTCCCTTCCCATCCCAGGGACCTGAGAAGTGCAAAGGGGTGTGAAGATAATTGGTGACTTCCTCCGTATCTTTCTACCGCGTTGACTAATGAAGTACTCAGTTGACTTTTGGAAGCGAGGCAATCCTAGGATCCAGGTGTTATATAAGCCTGGTGTGTGCTGTGCTTCACTTAAAGCCTCTTGTATTGATAAGTTCTTCTGCTTTATTAAGTGATAAGCCTTCCAGTAAAGCTCTAACGAGGCATTACCTATAGCTTCTAGTGCTGTGTAATCTTGGTTGAAGCTCTTCTTTGGGACGATGACTTTGTAGTAACCATCTACTGGTGTTTCGAAGAGTGGTTTCTTGTTAAGATGTATTTTCTCTAGCTGTTTACT
>CALIBK010000131.1 GCA_938045955.1 uncultured bacterium
GTAAGTATAAACCACCGAAATGGGTTAATTTTTTGCCAGAGAAAGAAATTTGTAAGTTTTTTGGACTGCGTTTCATGGTATAATCTTAACGTACCTAAAAGGTACATTAACATTATTGGCATAGAATACAGACCATTATACCACGAAACCCAATATTTTCTACTCTCTTTTAAGATGCGTGATTTCATAGTTTAAAAGTTGACGCAGGTTTTAGGATTAAAATAAGGCCCAGGATATCCAATAATATTTTGTTTTTATCGACCTTTAAGAGGCATGATTTCATTTTTTTAAAATTGACGCAGGATTCAGGTTCAATTTCTTCCTTCGTAACCACTTTTCCCGCCGTCTGAGTATGATCTCCGTGGTATTCGCAATAACTCCTAAAAAGGTCCCCACACCAGTGATAATCAATAGAATAGCAAATACCTTTCCAGTAGAAGTGATGGGATGAATATCCCCATAACCCACAGTGGCAATGGTCACGATCACATAGTAGAAGGCATTGAGAAAGGACCACCCTTCAAGGGAAGTAAAGATCAGGGTTCCTGAAATTAAGACTGCAAAGAATATGACCAGATTAATACCCAGGCGAAAACGTAATGGATCTCGGGACATCTCTCCCGTCTCCCTTTAGAGCCTTTCTATTTATTTCACTTTTTCTCGAGTTCAAGTGTGGTGACCTCTTGAAACTGACTGACGATGTAGTATGTTTCAACCTCCATTCTTAATAACGCACAGTTGGGAGTTAATAGAAATTCTTTTAGATAAGGATGCTTCGAAAGATAAAGTCTTTGATATCGCCGTTTTCCTTTTTCTTCCACCACCCTGACTATACCCACTGCAGTGACTGCCATAGCCTTTTGGAAATCTTCCTCCTGGTTCGAGCGATTGTCAATCACCATGGCCACCCTTGGATTTTTCAAGATGTTAGAGTACTTTCTTGTAGCTTGAGAGGTGGCAAAGAGAATATACTTAAGGTCTCGAGTGGCCGCAAAAGCTACAAGATTCCCATAAGGTTGCATTCCATCCTGAGTGGCCAAAACCGCCAGTCTCTGTCTTCCTAAGAGATCTTTTAAAGACTTTTTTAAAAATGAAATCCTTTCCATTTAAATTTCCCAAAAGTGAGCCATATAATACCTAAATTGAGCGATTCTTGGTATTATTTAAAGATAACCACTCTGGATTCCCGTTTTCACGGGAATAACGTTTTCATTCATCGGGTGGCAGTCGTCATTCCTGCGGAAGCAGGAATCCAGTATATTTGATTCAATTAATGGTGAAAAATCGCTCAATTTAGGTAATAATAAAATCAATTTCGCCCAAAAGTTTAACACAGGTCATTCCTATTTCCAAGCATTGAATCTTTCTTCCTCTTCCTTCTCCTTATCGAAACCGCGTTATAGCAAATAAGTTGATGAAGATTAAAATAATGTGTTAAAAAATTATTTGAGGATTCGAGGAGAAAATGGACCAACCTGTGATTCGAATTATTGATTTGTGGAAGACCTATGAGTTGGATGGATCAGGGGTATCTGCCCTCCGGGGGACCAATCTCGAAATTAAAAAAGGAGAAAGGGTTGCCCTTTTAGGGAAAAGTGGATCCGGAAAAACAACGCTTTTTAATTTAATTGCAGGCCTTGATCGTCCGACAAAAGGGCGGATTGAGGTGGAAGGTCAAGATTTAAAAACCCTTGGGGAAAAAGGGCGAACCCTGCTTCGGCGAACCAAAATCGGTTTTATCTTTCAATTTTTTAACCTCCTTCCCACCCTCACGGCCTTTGAAAATGTGTTCCTTTCCCTTGAGCTTGCAAACAAACCAAAGCCTCAATTAGCCCTCCATGCCCTTAAAGAAGTGGGGCTGGAAGGTAAGGAACGAAGATTTCCCAGTGAACTCTCAGGAGGGGAACAGCAACGAGTCGCCATTGCAAGGGCCCTTGTAAAAAAGCCATCGATTATCTTAGCAGACGAACCTACCGGAAATTTAGATACAGCCACGGGGAATCAAATTCTGGAACTGTTGACTCGAATGTGCGAGGAATCCGGAACAACCCTGATCATGGCGACCCATTCCCCATTGACCTGCCGTTACGCTACCCGGATTCTTCGAATGGTGGATGGGGTAATCTTTGAGGAAACCTCCTGAGAGGAGATGCCTCATTGAAGATCGTTACAAAATCCTTTCTTCGCTATCTCCCAAGACGGCTGAGCCTGAGTGTCCTTCAAATCGTGGGGGTAGCCTGTGGCGTGGCAGCCGTTGTGGGGATGACCCTTTCTGCTCGGACAGCTCTTAAAAGCTTTAGCAATACAATAGAATTCCTCAGAGGAAAGAGCACCCATTCGATCCAGCGACCTGTTGGACCCATGGAAGAGGAGATTCTCTCAAAATTAGCCCAGGATCCTGCTGTCCAGTGGGTCTCTCCAGTCGTTGATCGGCAGCTTCGCCTCCAAAATGGCGAGTCTGTTCATCTTTTAGGGATTGACCCTTTTTTGGATCGATCGGTTCGACCGGAAATCTACCGGGTTGAATTCTTGGAAAGGGAAAGAGAGAATCTGGAAAATCTTCTCTCCTTCTTGACCGATGAGAGAGCAGTTTTTGTTGATATCCACCTTAAAAAAGAGCCAGGAGAATATTCTTCTTCGATCCTGAAAACCGAGAAAGGCCCTCTTCATATCAAAGGGAGAATCCCTAACCCTTCCGGAGAGCCTCTGGTATTGATGGACATCGGCCATGCTCAAAAACTCTTTCAACTTCAAGGATATATCGACCGCGTGGATTTGATTCTTAACGATGAGACCGATTTTATCTCCCGTTGGGAAAAAGGGTTCGTCATCCAATCCTCTCGTCAGAGAAGAGAGACATTCTCGGGAATGCTTCAGGCCTTTCGGCTCAATCTCGAGGCCCTTTCTCTTTTAGCCCTCTTCGTGGGAGTCTTCTTGATCTATAATACGGCGATGTTTGCCGTGGTCAGCCGCCGCCGTGATACAGGAATCCTCAGAAGCCTCGGTGCCAATCGTCTGGAAATTATTTTGGCCTTTCTTTCAGAGATTCTAATCCTTGGACTATTCGGAGGAGCATTGGGAGCTCTTTTGGGGTTCTTTCTAACCCGTTTTCTCACAGACCTCCTTGGCAGTAGTATCAGCAATCTCTACTTTTTTCTCCGACCCGAACCAGCGGCATGGTCCTATTCGATCATCGCTGTAGGGATAGGGCTTGGATGGGGTGCCAGTCTCTTGGGAGGAGTCCTTCCATTGGGGGAACTGAGTCGGACCGATCCCGTGAAAGCCTTAAGTGGGCGTATCACAACCTCTGAAAGTAGTCGTAAAGCCAAAAAGGCAGCCCTTGGAGGAATGATTATCCTTTTTATCAGTCTTATTCTCTTCCTACTTCCAGGAGCTCATGTCTATGTCGGTTTTGCAGGGGTATTCGGTTTTATCCTCGGAGTGAGCCTCCTCATGGGATGGGTCCTCCTGATTCTTCATCCATACCTGAGAAGAATAATGGGAAGGATAGGTGGTCTTCCTGGAAAGATTGCCGCAGGCAATATCCGTCAGAATCTGGGTCGAACCGGCGTGGCGATGGCAGCTTTTATGGTTTCTCTCTCCATGTCCATTGGACTCAGCGGGATGATCGGGAGTTTCAGGGAATCTCTAATCTGGTGGATGGGCACTCAAATTCGTGGCGATCTCTATATCGGAAAGATTGACGAAGCTGAAGTCCCTGAGGATTTTTTTGAAGAACTAAAAAAGATCGAAGGAATCGGTGGTGTTCACCCCTACCGAAATGTCCAGACCCTCTATCAGAATACCTCGATCAATGTAAGTGCTGTGGATGCCAGGATCCTGCAAAAATACGCACGATTTGGCTGGTTGAAAGGCGGAGATGAAAACTGGGAAGGGGTCAAACAGGGAGGAGTGATTATCTCTGAGAGTTTTTCGCGTCGTTTTGGAGTCAAAGCTGGAGATACGATTACTCTGGAGGGAATCAGGGGACCCGAAACATTTAGAGTAGTGGCCATTTTTTATGATTATACGACAGAGCATGGTTTGGTGATGATGGACCGAACAACCTACGTCAAAACCTTTGGTGATCTAAGACTCAATAACGTTGGGATTTTTATTGATCCAGGTAACCCCCGACGGGCTGAGCTTCTCCTGGAGGTCAAGAAGAGGGCAGAAACAAGGGGGCTTCCAGTGCTTAGCGGTTCGGAACTTCATCGAAACATCCTCGAGGTTTTTGACAATACCTTCGCCATCACCCGCTCGATGCGAGCCATTGCGATCATTGTAGCCTTTTTCGGGATTGCAGGTGCACTTCTCACCCTTTTTATCGAGCGGAGTAGAGAGTTTGGCATCTACCGGTCACTCGGCTTCTCCACCGGGCAGGTGGCCAGAATGACCTTAACTGAAGGTCTTGAAATGGGACTTATCAGTTTTCTTTTAAGTATCGGAGTTGGGACAGTCCTGGCTATACTCCTCATCAAAGTGATCAATCTTCGGAGTTTCAACTGGACCATCTTCTATTTCCCTGCGTGGCAACCTTATCTCATTACGGGAATTACAGCCATTCTTGCAAGTCTTGGGGCAGCCATTTATCCCATCTGGAGGGTTTTCAGGACCTATCCTCAGATTCAGATTCGAGAGGAGTAGATAAAAGAAATACTCTCATGATCGATCTAATGAAACACTTGTGGAAGTCATTCTTCCTTATCTTATTGATCGGATGCTTTTATACCCCCGCTTATGCGAAGGAGTGGAGGCAGGCCATTGGACCATGGTCCTGGAGCTTTCCAAAAGATCATGGGACCCATCCTGAATTTCGAACCGAATGGTGGTATTTCACAGGAAACCTTAGGGATTCTTCAGGAGAGAAGTTTGGTTATCAACTCACCTTCTTCCGTCAGGGAGTGTTTCCCAGACCAAAAGGCCTAAATCAAACATGGGCAATACGGGATCTTTATCTTGCCCATTTCACCCTTACAGACGTCTCGCGAAATCAGTTCTGGTTTTCTGAACGCCTCTCCCGTAGAGGGCCAGGAATCGCTGGGGCCTCGGAAACGGGAATGGATGTCTGGGTTCTCAACTGGAAAGCCCGGATGGAAGAAAAGAAAATAAGACTGGATGCCCGGCACGAGGGGATGGCACTCGTCCTCGATCTTATCCCCCGAAAGCCCATTATCCTTCACGGAAAAGGCGGCCTGAGTCAAAAAGGGGGAGGGAAGGGTCAGGCCTCTTACTATTTCTCTTATCCTCATCTTGAAACAGAAGGAAAGATTAAACTACCCGGAGTCCAGACTCCATTCTTCCAGGTCAGGGGAATCAGCTGGTATGATCATGAATTTGGTTCCAATCAGCTTGCCCCGGATCAGGTGGGATGGGACTGGTTCAGTCTTCACCTCTCAGATGGGCAGGACCTGATGATCTATTTCCTTCGTCGAAAGGATGGCTCTGTAGAGCCATCATCATCGGGAACATTGATTACCCCCTCTGGAGAAGGGATTCATCTTAAACTTTCTGACATCAAAATCGAAGTCCTTGACTACTGGAAAAGTCCAAAAAGCGGGGGGAAATATCCAAGTCGATGGAAGATTAATATTCCTTTGTCCCTGATCGAAATAGAATTCGCCTCTCTCGTTTCCTCGCAGGAACTGCTGACCTCGGGTTCAACAGGTGTGGTTTACTGGGAGGGCGCAGTAGAAGGAAAGGGTACTTCCTCAGGTCGCCCAATTACGTGTGAAGGCTATGTTGAACTGACTGGTTATGCTGGTGGTATTGGTGGACTTTTCTAAAAAAATCTTCTTCCCGGAATTATTTTAATGGCATGGGGTTACAGAGATTGGCCTCACAGTCTGCAACCCTTCCACAATTAAAACAGATAAATTGAGGGTTCTGAGTGATCTTCTTGATCTCCTCAAATTTTTCCTGGCTTGCAAGAACACAGATATGTCCGGAATGATCCCCCTTACAGCTCTTCTCTGCCATGAGTTTAACCCTCCTTTGTTTTTTAATTAAAACCTAAATTGATCGATTCTTAGTATTATTTAAAGATAACCCTTCTGGATTCCCGTTTTCACGGGAATGACGTTTTCATTCATTGGGTGGCAGTAGTCATTCCTGCGGAAGCAGGAATCCAGTATATTTGATTCAATGAATGACGAAAAATCGCTCAATTTAGTTAAAAATAACTTTGGAATGAGAAAAAGTCAAAGCCTTGTATACGTGAAGAGACCGTGATATCCTTTAATTATGAAAGAAATCTGGGATGCGCTCGTCATCGGGGCTGGAATAGGGGGACTTACTTCTGCAGCGTATCTGGCCAAAGAAGGTCTTCGGGTTCTGCTCCTGGAGAGAAGTCCCCATATCGGAGGAACTGCCTATGTCTATCACAGAAAGGGATTTACCTTCCCTATGGGACCTCTTGGGTTCAGCCACCCTTCCCTTGTTAGGAAGGTTTTTGAAGAGCTGGGAGTGGGAGAGGATCTCAAATTTTTAAAAACACACTATCGTCTCCATGCCTTTGGACTGGATCTTTCTTTATCTTTCCCTTTTGACCAGTTGAAAAACGAGCTTTCAACACATTTTCCTGAAGATGCCGAAGGAGTCGGTCAATTTTTTAAAGATATGGATGACCTGATATTCAATCGCGAAAAAAGTTATGTTTCCCAAAATCTCCCCGCCTTCGAATATCTTCAAAAATTAATTAAAGATGAGAGGTTAAGACGTCTGCTTGGGAGTCTTGGAACAAGGAAGCCTTATAGCGCACTTCCTCTTCTTTCGGCCATGTGGAACCTTATGGGAAATATTGGGATATGGTTTCCGGAAGAAGGGATGGAATCCTTCTGTGAGAGATTAAAAAGGGCTATCCTTCGAAGTTCGGGATCAAGAAGTCTGATTCGATTGAATAAGGCCGTTTCGAAAATAAGGGTGGATCAGGGGAAAGTTTTAGGAATAAGCCTCGATGATGGAACAGGGATTGACTCTTCCTTCGTGATTTCCAATGCAGACTACAAATCGACCTTTCTTAAACTAATCGATCCCAAAGCCATTCCTCAAAAATGGTATGATGCGATATCCAATGCCCGATTGACGAACTCCGTCTTTCAAGTCTGTCTTGGAATAGATGCACAAAAAATTGATCCCTCGCCATTTAAACAAGCAGAGAGGCTAATATATCGAAGGGAAAATAAGCTATCGGATGAAAGAGAACTGGATTGGAGTCTTCCTCGAGTCGATCCTCAAGCACTGGCCGCTCAGGAGATTGAAGTAAGCCTGTTGGGGAAGGATCGGGAGAAAGAGAACAAGCTCTCTCTTGTTCTTCGGGTCGAAGCAGATTACCATCATTTTGCACGATTTCGATTGGGCTGGAGAAAAAGATCTCAGGAATATCAGAGTTACAAATCTCAACTTGCACAGGCATTGGTTCACGAGATTTCCAGTCTATTTCCTGGACTTGAGAAATCCATCCTCGTGATGGATATCGCTACCCCTCTCACTTTTGAGGATCAGGGAGGAAGAAGCGGTGGAGCAGTAGCAGGATGGTCCTGGGATTATGAGGATTTTCGAGATGGGCAACCTAAGGAGTTAATTCTAACCCCTGTTAAAGGTCTCTATATGGCTGGTCATCAGGCATTTTCCGCCCTTTTTATGGGTGGAATTCCAACTGCCCTTGAGAGTGGCCGACGAGCGGCTTACGCTTTGCTGAAAGGAGAAGGACCAACAGAGGATATTTCAATTCCAGGAGGAATTCCATGAGTAAACCGAGTCCGAGATCTTTTTTTACCAATTTAAGAGCTCCAATGCCATGGCCCAAAAAATTGTGGCTTCTTTTAAGAAACAATTGGATTAAGATCAGACATGGCCAATCCTGCTGTAGCCATCCAGGAGAACCTGGCTGTTGACAGGTCAGAGAAGAGAGGCCTCGTTGAGGCTGACTTCGTCACTCTCGCCTTTAATTTTTTTGAAGAATTCGATTACAGTAGATAAGTTATCTATCCAGAGGACTTTTTACTCCGAGTACATTTATTGATGCCACATGAGTATAAATCATGGTCGTTTGAAGATTCCGATGGCCAAGAAGCTCTTGAATCGTCCTGATATCATATCCCTTTTCAACCTTCTTCTCCACAGCCAATTGGCTCAAAAAATCCTGCAAATCTCTTCCTTCAAGTTGATCGGGAGACTTGTAATTCACAAACTCCTTGAAATTTCTTAACCATATGAGATAGGTCTTTTCAGTACTTTGGGATCTATGTCGAAGCCTCAAAGCCTCACGCATCTTCTCTTCAAGAAATTGCCAGCTTTCTACATCGGTAGACATATCTCCCGTCTTTTGCAATGGATTTTGTGAAAGGAAATAATCGTATAATCTTAAAGCCGTATCAGCT
>CALIBK010000132.1 GCA_938045955.1 uncultured bacterium
ATTTAAAGATAAACCCCTTCTGGATTCCCGTTTTCACGGGAATGACATTTTCATTCATTGGGTGGCAGTAGTCATTCCTGCGGAAGCAGGAATCCAGTATATTTGATTCAATGAATGACGAAAAATCACTCAATTTAGGTAAATGGAAAGAGTGAGCCGAAAAGAGAGAGAATATTTGACCCATCGAAGGGAAATCCTGAAAGCAGCTGAGAAGGTTTTTGCGATCAAAGGGTTTTTTCAGGCAAAGATGAGCGAGATTGCCAGGGAGGCAGAGTTTGCAACGGGAACTCTCTATCGTTTTTTTAAATCCAAAGAGGATCTATATTTCACTTTGATCGAGGAGAAGGTAGAAGAGATTAACCGCTTAGTCCAGGAGGAGCTCTCAAAGAGGTCTCCTCCCATTGATCGAATCCGGGGGGTTCTGGCATTACAACTCGATTTTGTGGAAAAGAACCGCGATTTCTTTAAAATCTATATCTCTGAGAGAAGTCGCTTCGAATGGAACGTGAAAGAGGATCTGGGGAAAGGGATCCATGAAAAAATGGTCGCTTACATTGACCATTTATCAAAGGTGATCAAAGAGGGGATCCGGAGAGGGGAATTGAAACCTCTGGATCCTCTCGATATGGCCCACGCCCTCGTTGGAATGGTGAATTCTTTTATCTTTGAATGGATGATTAGCCCTGTCTCCTATCCCCTTGTCTCAAAAATCGACACCCTTTTAGAAATCTTTTTCACGGGTACCCGAAAAAGGAGGTAGAACGATGATCGGACGATGGCTTTTAGGAATGGTTCTCCTTTTCACTCTCTCCGCAGGATGGGGTCAAGCCCAGGAGCCATCTAAGCCATTCACCCTTGAAGAATGTATTCAAATCGCCTTGGAACGAAATCTCAAACTTCGTTCCGCGATGGAAGGAGTAAAAGGGGCGGAATTCAGAAGGCGTGCCGCCCTGACCGACTTTTTTGCCAGGTGGACATGGCAGTACGGAGCTACTCACTACAATCAACCCACGACGGTGGGTTATTCTCCTGTATACAACCCTCTTACTGGAAAAGTCATGAACACCGATCGGGATCTCTTTTCTCTGAGCACGACCATTACCCAGCCCCTTTTTGCAGGAGGCTCAATCCTTTCCAACTATCGATTAGAAAAGCTTGGAGTGGATATCTCCAAGATGGATTTGGAAACCGTAAAAAGAGATCTTATCCTCCAGGTGAGGGAAGGATATTTTACGATTCTAAAGGCCGAAAAATTTTTAGAGGTGGCACGCCAGACGGTGAAACAATTTTCAGCCCAACTGGAGGTCACCAGGGCCTTTTTCGAAGTGGGGATTGTTCCTAAAAACGATGTCCTCCAGGCAGAGGTGAGGCTTGCCAATGCAAGGCAGGGACTGGTTAAAGCCGAAAATGACCTCCTTTTAGCCAAGGCCTATTTAAATTCACTCCTCAGAAGAGAGATCGAGACTCCCCTTGAGGTGGTCGATATCCTGGAATACAAACCTTTTCCCCTCACTTTTCAGGAGGCCCTTCAAGAAGCCTTGGATAGGAGGCCCGAGATCAAAAATGCTCAATTAAGAATCGAACAGGCAAAAGAAGGGATAAAGATTGCAAGGAGTGGTTTTTTCCCTACTGTCACCCTTTCGGGGAACTATGCCCGGGTCTCCGAAGAACCGGGATTAATGGGAGACTGGAGAGGAGAGCGGTGGACGATTCAGACCCTCGTCACCTTAACCCTTGGAGATTGGGGAAAGACGGCTTATAAGGTGGGCGAAAGTAAAGTCAAACTGAACCAGGTGGAAGATTCAAAGATCCAGTTGATCGAAGGCATTATTTTGGAGGTGAAGAATAATTATCAGAACATGTTAGTCGCCGAAAGGAATCTCTCTGTAGCGGAGAAAGCGATTGAGCAGGCCGAAGAAAATCTGAGGATGAACGAAGAACGGTATAAATATCAGGTCGCAACAGCAACCGATGTCCTTGATGCGGTGACCCTCCTTGCACAGGCAAGGGTCAACTATTATAGTGCCCTGAGTGATTTTAATATTATCAAGGCAAGATTGGAACGAGCGATGGGAAGAATGTATCCATAGAAAACTCCCCTCAAGGCCTGTGGCTCGAGGTATAGACCATGACATTAGGAACCCTTTTTTTAAGCCTTTTGATACTCCTTTCATTTTGGGGATGTGGCTCAAAAGAATCTAAAAATTTAGAGAACCCATTAAAAGTTCAATCTCCAAATCTGGAGGAGAGAACGGTAGAGGTCTTTGAAGTCACTCCTCAGACGATCTCTTACCAGCTTACGGCGATAGGGAGTTTAAAGGCTCCTGAAACGGTAAAGATCAGTCCGAAAAAAGCAGGGATCATCAGGAAGTTCTTTGTGAAAGAGGGGGATTTTGTAAAAAAAGGTCAGATTCTTGTTCAACTCGATGATACGGATGCAAAACTCCAGTTAGAGCGAGCAGAAGCAAGGGTATGGGAAGCGAAAGCATCTCTGGAGACGAGCAAAAATACACTTCAGCGTTATCAAAAACTTTTAGAGTCAAAGGTGATCTCCCAGCAAACCTACGACGATCTTCAATTGAGGGTAAGGCTGGATGAGGCAAGGCTGGTTCTGGCAGAGGCTGAGCTCAACTTGGCCAAACAGAACCTCCTGGATCATCAGATCCTCTCTTCGATCGATGGAGTGGTCAATCTTAAGATTGCCTCCTTAGGGGAGCACGTAAATGTGGCTCCAAAGGATGAGATCTTGGTGATTGTTCAGATGAATCCTCTGGATTTGGAATTCTTTGTCCCGGAACAATGGGCAGGAAAAATCCGTATGGGCAGCAGAGTCCAATTCACTGTAAAAGCCTTTTCAGAAGAGAAATTTTCTGCCTCCATTCATTTTATTAGCCCCACAGCCGATCCTTTGACTCGAAATATAAGGATGAAGGCCTTGGCTCCCAATCCCCATTATCGCCTGAAACCAGGTTTTTTTGCAGAGGTAAGCATTCCTACATTGACCAAACCGAACGCTATCATTCTTCCAGAATCCACTCTTTTGAGCCAGGAAGGAAAGTATTTTGTTTTTGTTGTTCAAGAAGGAATTGCCTATCGTCGAGAAGTGGAGACTGGTATGCGAATGGAAGGGAAGGTAGAGATATTAAAAGGGATTCAGAAGGGGGAGAAGGTGATCACGGTAGGTCACGAACGATTGAGTGATGGGATGAAGGTGAAACCCATCAACAAATCATAAACCCCTATATTACCTCACCACTCTATTTTTGGAGATCTCTATATGTTTCTCTCTGATACTTCTGTGAAAAGACCTGTTTTCGCTACGATGGTAACCTTGGCCCTTATCTTTTTTGGATGGATGGGCTATCAACGAATCGGGATTGATCTCTATCCCCAGGTTGATTTCCCGATGGTGACCATTACGACCACGCTCTTTGGCGCAGCTCCAGAAGTGATGGATACGGATGTGACCGATCCCATTGAAGAGCAGATCAATACCATCGAGGGAGTGAAACATATCACCTCAACGAGTGGTTATGGATTTTCCCAGATCGTCGTGGAATTTGAGCTCTACCGCGATATCGATTCTGCGGTCCAGGATGTAAGAGCCAAGGTCGATGTTGCAAAAAGAAAACTGCCTGCAGACATTGATCCTCCAATCATCGACAAACTGGATATCAACGCCAGACCAATTCTCTGGCTTTCCCTGACTGGGAATCAACCCCCTCAAAGGTTAGGGATGCTGGCAGACGAGATTATACGGCCCCAATTGGAATCGATCAAAGGGGTTGGATCCATTATGTTAGGGGGGTATGCCAAGAGAGAGATTCGAATATGGCTCGATGGGAAAAAGCTTGAAGCCCATCGGCTAACCTCCAGCGATATTGCAAGGGCACTCGCAGCTCAGAATATCGAATTGCCGGGAGGAATGGTTGAAAGCCTCCGACGAGAGTTTACCGTTCGAAACCTCGGTGAATTGAGAAGTATCGAGGAATTTAATGAGTTGATCGTTTCGTACCAGAATGGAGCTCCTATTCGATTGAAGGAGGTAGGATGGGCAGAGGATGGAACAGAGCCGATCAGAACCATTGCAAGGTATAATCGAGTCCCTGCCGTTGGATTGGGAGTTATTCCCAGATCAGGGGCTAACGTCGTAGAGGTCGCCAGATCGGTTAAGAAGAGGCTTGCCGAGATTAGAGAAACCCTTCCTTCAGAAGTGAATCTTCACATCTCCTCAGATACTTCTCAATTTATTGAAGAGGCCATTTTGGGGGTCACGGAGGACGTCTTCATAGGGGGACTCCTGGCTGCTGCCGTGATGTTCATCTTCCTGCTGAGTGTTCGAAGCACCATCATCACCGCCATCTCGATTCCCACCTCATTGATCACCAGTTTCGGGATGATGCATCTCCTCGGGTTTACCATGAATTATATGACCATGCTTGCCCTTTCCATGGTCGTCGGGGTCGTATGCGATGATGCCATTATCGTCCTTGAAAATATCTATCGACATATGGAGGAAGGGAAGGATCCCATCACCGCCGCCAGGGAAGGAGCTTCTGAGATCGCGTTCGCAGCGACAGCAGCGACTTTTTCCATTGCTGCAGTATTTATTCCGGTGGCTTTCATGGGAGGGATGATCGGGCGATTCTTCTTCCAATTCGGAGTTACGGTCGCTGCCTCTGTCATTACCTCTTTAGGAGTGGCCCTCATCCTCATCCCCATGCTCTGCTCAAAGTTTTTAAAATTAGAATCAAAACACGGAAGGATCTATCAATTCTTCGATCGATCCTATGGGAAACTTGAGACTCGATATCAAAAGGCCCTTTCTTTCTCTTTAGCACATAGAGGGGTCGTCATTTTCCTTGCGATCATCATCTTTATAGGGAGCCTATGGTTATTCAAAAATCTGAAGCGGGAGTTCGTCCCGAAATCTGACGAAGGTCGATTCATTATTCGAATGGAAACCCCCACCGGGTCTACCCTTTATGATACCGACGAAAAGCTCCAGAAGGTGGAAAATCTTGTTCTTTCATTGCCAGAAACGAAAGGAGTCTTTGTAGCAATCGGAATTGGGGAGAGGAAGGAGGTGAACAAAGGGTTTGTCGTGGTTCACCTAAAAGATCGAAAGCAACGAAAGCGCTCTCAACAACAGATTATGGTGGAAGTAAGAAGAAGATTACGGGATCTGCCAGGGTTAAAGGCGTATGTGGAAGATATCTCTCCTGTAGCGACAGGGGGTCGAAGAGGCGCACCTCTGCAGGTGGATATCAAAGGGCCTGAAATGGAGAGACTGGAGAAGGTTTCTGAGCAGATCATGAAAGAGATGATGAATAGTCCTGGAATTGTCGATGTGAGCTCTGATCTCGAATTAACGAAACCGGAGGTAAGAGTATGGATTGATCGAAACCGAGCAGCGGATTTGGGGTTGAATGTCCGTGAGATCTCATCAGCTGTCCAGCAATTGATTGGTGGACAAGAGGTTTCCAAATTCAAAGATCCCGAGAGGGCAAAGCGCTATAATGTCAGGGTTCGACTCATACGGGATCAGAGAATGAATCCTCAGGATATCTCCCAGATCTCCATTCGAACCCCGAAAGGGGGACTCATTAAACTGGCCCAGGTCGTTACTGTGGAGGAGGGGATTGGCCCTAATCTTGTCAATCGTAAAGATCGCCAGAGAAGCACTACCATCTATGCAGATACCTCCGGTGGGAAAACCCTGGGAGAGGCGATTTCTGAGGTTGAGGGGTTAGCTAAAAAATACCTTCCCCCAGGATATTCCTATGGATTTACTGGGCAGGCGGAGGCCTTTCAAGAGTCCTTCCGTTATCTGATCATGGCCCTGATTCAGGCAATCATTATTATTTATATGGTTCTCGCCATCCAGTTTAATAGTTTCCTTCATCCTTTTACCGTGATGCTGGCTTTACCCCTCAGTACCGTTGGAGCCTTTGGGGCACTATATATCACCCGAGATACAATCTCCATTGTCAGTATGATTGGAATGATTACCCTTACGGCATTGGTCATTAAAAATTCTATCCTTTTGGTAGACTATACCAATACCCTGAGAGAGAAGGGAATGGAGAGAGATCAGGCTATCCTCAAAGCCGCTCCCACGAGATTTCGTCCCATTTTGATGACGGCGGTGACGACCATGTTAGGGGTTCTTCCCGTTGCTCTCGGTTATAGTGCAGGTGGAGAGGCACGGGCTGGAATGGGGAGAGCCACTTTCGGAGGAATGTTCGCTTCCACTCTCCTTACCCTCTTTGTGATCCCTGTGGCTTACACCCTTCTGGATGATCTTCGGATAAGAATAAGAAATTTATTGAAAAGGTAAGAAGAATAGGATATTAGATTTTTATAATTTGGATAAAAAAGACCTGATGAGAAATAAATTGGTTTTTCTCATTCTTCTACTCGGATTTATTGGAATAGGATCTTCTTTGAGCTATGGAGAAGGAGATCGGAAAGTAAGGTGGGGTCTCTCTATATTGGGAGGGCCAAACGCCGATTTTATTCATGATCGGCCAACATTGACTCTTATCGCTCTCCTTCCACGAATCGAGATTCCCCTTCATCCCCGATGGGATTTTGAAATGGAAGGAAATCTCTCCTATTACTGGATTAAACATGATAAGAATCTATATCTCCTTGGTTTGAATTCAAATTTTCTATTCAAGTCTTATCAGAAAGAAGACCGGAATTGGTTTTTCCTGGGGGGGATGGGTTGGGGTTATATAAATAGCAATAAGGAATTAAAATATATTGGAGATTCACACTGGGCCGGAGTCCTTCAAGGAGGGACGGGAGTCCAGTTTCTTTTGAGAAGAGGGATTCACTTCAGAGGAGAGTATCGCCTCCAGCATATCTCTGATCCATTCAATCGTGATAAAGGAATCAATACCCACAGTTTCCTGCTCGGTCTTTCCTTTTGAAAGGCACAGAGATTGCATAAGATTAATGGTCTTGACTAAAATCAGTCAAATTTGGTAAATTTTTATCCATTACTTAGAAAGAAAATGATAAAGAGAATCCTTTTTCTCCTTGCATTATTTCCTTTTATCTTTATCGTCTCCCCCTCGATCGGAGGAATTTATCGTTATATCGACGAAAGAGGGGTGATTCATTTTACAAACTGTCCAAGAGATCCGAATTTTAAACTCTATATTCCTGAGAGCAAGGAGGATCTAAATGAGGAAGGAAATGGAGATCGACCTCTCTCTACTTTCTTTTCAAAAGATTCCAATCAATTTGATCATTTGATTTATGAGTTTTCAAAAAAGTATGGGGTGGATTTCGCATTAATCAAAGCGATCATTCGGGCAGAATCTGGATTTAATCCAACAGCCATTTCGAGAAAAGGGGCAAGAGGATTGATGCAGTTGATGCCCGAGACTGCTCTCAGGATGAATGTGAACAATATCTTTGACCCGAGGGAGAACATTGAAGGAGGGGTTCGTTATTTTAAATATCTTCTTTCCCTATTCAATAATGATCTTCGCCTCTCGCTCGCAGCCTACAATGCAGGAGAGAACATTGTTTCTGAATTGAGGGCTATTCCTCCATATCAGGAGACGATCGATTATATTCGAAGGGTATGGAGATATTATCAACTCTACAAACAGTGAAGCCCCCATCCATTCCCTGGCAGAGGTTCAAATTTCTTTAAAAGGGATTTCCCATTCATGGAGAAATTGAATCGTCAGCAGATATTGAGTCTCCCCAACGGGGTGTCGATCATACGAATTGTTGCCATTCCCCTCATCTTAATCCTCCTTTTTTCCCCTGAGAGAGTCTTTCAATGGATCACAGCCTTTCTCTTTATTTCTATCTCCCTGACGGATATGTTGGATGGTTATCTGGCCAGACGGCGGAGAATGGTGACCACCCTGGGTAAATTTCTTGATCCCTTGGCGGATAAATTACTTGTGGTGACCACTCTCATTGCATTGATGGAGTTAAGGGGAATTCCTCTCTGGATGGTCCTCATCATTGTTGGAAGAGAGATTGCGGTGACCGGGTTAAGAGGAATTGCTGCTTCCCATGAGATCATCCTTTCAGCCACCGTTTTAGGAAAATATAAGACCACCTTCGAGGTCGTAGCTCTCTTCTTTTTAATCCTGAACGGAGAGATCCTTTCGCTCCAGATCCATTCGATTGGTATAGGATTACTCTGGGTAGCTCTTATTTTATCAGTCCTCTCGGGAATCGATTACTTCAAAAAATTTTTAAAATCCATCATCGTGTGAATCTGACCGTCTATCACTTTTAACTTAATTTTAAGTCATAGATATTTCAATAAAAATTATTTGATTGACAAAGAGGATTTTTTCTATTATATTTGTAGTATTAATACTACAAATAATAAGGGGGGGTTACCCATGTCCATCCT